>JBASOJ010000112.1:0-12272 GCA_049658145.1 Coriobacteriia bacterium | reverse complement strand
AGCGAGACCTCCGCGACCCCGGCGGCCTCGACGGCGCGCTGCGCGGTCTCGGCCCTTGCCTCCGCCTGAAGCTGGAGCCGTTGGATCTCCTCCCGCGCCTCCTCGACCGCCGCGGTACACCCGTGTGTGTCGGCGAGCGCGGTCAGCGTTGTCGGCTCAAGCCCGGTGCGGGCCTCCGCGTCGGCCAGGCGGGTCTCGGCGCGTATGAGCGCCGCCTCGAGCTCGGCCAATGACTGCATCGCCCGGCCATGCCCGGACGATTCCTCGATGAGGGCGTCGAGCTCCGGGGCGGCGGCGAGCAGCGCCTCGTCGACGACGATCGCCGCCGCCTCCTCCTCCAGCTGCTTGCGCTTCCTCCGGAGCGCTATGAGGGTCTCGTCCTGAAGCGAGATCAGGGCGAGCTTCTCATCGGCGCGCTCGACGGCGACGGCGAGCTCGGTGGCCCGCGCACGTGCGCGATCGCGCGTGGTCCGCGCATCCTCGAGCCGGACAGCCATGTCGACGACCCGGTCCTGCTCGTCCATGAACGACTCGGCCTCGGCGGCCAGACGCCGGAGCTCCGCCCTGCTGGCACGCAGCTCCGAAACGAGGGTGTTGACGACCGGCTTGCGGCCGGTGGGCTTGAACAGCTCGGCCGACTCACGTTCCACGGCCGCACGGACCTCCTGCGGGCTCACGCGCAGGCCGGCGCTTGCCGCGTACAGGCGCGAGATGACGCTGTCGCCCGAGCCGCGCAACTCCTCGATCGACGCCATCTCGCCCAGGCCGAAGCCGAAGACCGTACGGTAGGCGAGCTCGCTCACCCCACGGGTGAGCTCCTCGAGAAGGTCGGGGCGCTCCGGACCCTCGACGACACGGACGCTCACGCGTCCCCCGTGGGTACCCTCCACGCGCTCGATCACCCACGCGCCGTTGGCGTCATCGAAGACGAGCCGGGCCGCACGGCCCTCCCCGCCGACCGCATAGCCTTGCTCGCTGTCACGAGCCGTAGGATAGCGGTAGAGGACATGCCGGACGAGCGACGTGAACGACGACTTGCCCGCCTCGTTCGGCCCGTGCACCACCGTCAGGCGGTCGCCGAGGTCGCGGAGGCTCGCGCCGGCGAGTGCACCGTATCGGACCGCCTCGATATGCCGAAGCCTCATCGGTCCTCCTCGGCCAGCATGCGGTCGAGCGCGAGGTCGCGCGCCCGCTCGAGCAGTGAGGCGGCATCAAGCGCGGGGGTGTCTCGGGTGTCCATGGCCGAGAGCACGGGAGCCGCCGCCGCCTCAACGAGCGCGAGCAGCCGCCTGTCATCCGCGAGCAGGTCATCGGTGAGCCTGACGAGGTCGCTGGCGAAGTCGGCGCTGTCGCGCAGCGTGGCGATGTCGAACGCCGGACGGGTGCTGTCGGTGATCCGGTCGACCCACACCCACGGATCGCGCTCGAGCGCGCCCGCCCGCACGTCGGCGAGAACATCCCGCAGCACGCCCGGGCGCGCGAGGATGCCGTGCACCGCGCTGCGTCCGCCGAGTTCGATGCGAAGCACCGAGGGCCGGCCCTCGGCCGAACGGCCCGCCCGCTCGACCGCGTCGTCGAGCGCCGCCATCAGTTCCTCGATGCTCCCGAGATCATCCGTATCGACCGTCTCGCGAGCCCAGACGACGCTCGATGTGGGGACGGTCTCCGCCGTCGCCCCGCTCGCGTCGAGTGTGACGACCCTGCAGCCGCGCAGCCCGGACTCGTTCGGGCTGAGCCCCTGGGTGCAACCGCTGTAGACGATCGCCGGCTGCTCCGAGAGCACCTCCGGCTTGTGGATGTGACCGAGTGCCCAGTAGTCCATGCGCGCCGCGCGCAGATCCTCGAGCGAGCACGGGGCATACGGCTCGTGCTCGGTGCGACCGCCGACGTTGGCGTGGAGAACACCCACCGCGAGCGTGTCGCCCGCATCACGCGCGAAGCCCCTGGCGAGATTGCTCCGCTCGGCAGCGGTGCGAAACGACCGGCCGTAGAGCGCGCATACCGCTTCACCGTCGCGCTCGAAGACCACCCGCTCCACCTCGTGCTCCGAGAAGATGTGGACGTTCTCCGGCATCACCAGCCCGAGCGACCGTCCGCTCGCGGGGTCGTGGTTGCCGCGCGCGACGTACACACGCACACCAGCCTCGGCGAGCTTCACGCACGCGTCACGGAAGGCGAACTCCGCCCGCAGCGACCTCTCGCTGTCGTTGTAAACGTCACCCGCTATCACGAGGAAGTCTGCGGCGTGGCCGACACAGACGGCGACGAGAGCGTCCAGCGCCTCGTAGGTTGATGCGACAAGCGCATCGCGAACGCGCAGGTCGGTTGCGTCGATGCCCTTGAACGGCGCGTCGAGATGAAGGTCCGCTGCGTGCACGAACCGCACAGAATCGGTCACGCGCTTGCCCCTTCCGCCATTCGCTTCGATGGTCATTGCCATAGTAGCGGGGCGGTGTGACACGCGACAGGGCACATCGGCAGCGAATGACGTGCGGGCTCAGTCCGCACCGAATCCGGCGGAGCGCACCGCGCGCGCCACGAGCGCAGCGACGGCGCACTTGGCGGCGTCGACAGCCACGAAGGGCGCGACGGCTAGCGCGAACGCGTCACCCGCCGCCCTGCCGGTCACGAGCGCGAACTGTGCCCAGCCTGCCGCATACACGATCCCGAGGAGTGTGATGAGTGCCAGCGTGTCGGCGAGCACGATCCGGTCCGCAGAAACGGGTGCCTCGGCGTTACGGCGCGCAAGGCGCACACGCACGAGCGCCGCGGCGGGTGCCGCGGCCGCGAAGCCGATGATGAACCCGCCCGTCGGCCCCGCCAGCACACCGACGCCTGAGCCGCCACCCGAGAACACCGGCGCGCCGACGGCGCCGAGCGCCACGTACAGGCCGAGCGCGATCGATGCCTCGGCGGGTGCGAGCACGAGTACGACGACCGCCAGCACGAACACCTGCAGGGTGACCGGCACGGGTCCCAGCGGGATCGAGATGAGCGCACCGGCCGCGACGAGGGCGGCCGCAAGCGCGGCGCGAAGAAACGATGCAGTGCGCGAGCGGGCCATGCGCCGTCCTATCGTAAACCGCTGAAAGACAGAGGTTCACGATAGGGGGCCGCGAGCCGCGCGTCAACCGCGCAGCGTGACCGCTCCCGCGCTCACACGAACGGTGTCGCCGTCACGCTGGAGCAGCAGCGATCCGTCCTCGGCGACACCGCGTACGACGCCCTCGTCCACGACGACGCCGGCTGCATCGCGCACCGTCACCTCGCGGCCCGTGAGCGACGCGCGCGCTTCGAACTCCTCCCGAAGCACACCGAAGCCGTCCCGCACGAACGACCGGTACGCGCCCGCCATGCCGTCGAGTAGTGCGGCGGCCACAGCTGCCGCGAGCGCATCGGGCGCCGCCTCACGCACCCACGCGCTCCCCGGCAAGCCGGGCTCCGACACGTTCACGCCACAGCCTGCGATCACCCACTCGGTGCGGTCGGCCTCGGCGGCCATCTCGAGCAGCAGCCCACCGAGCTTGCGGCCGTCATACTCGAGGTCGTTCGGCCACTTGAGCGCCACGTCCACGCCGAGAGGCTCGAGCGCGCGTGCGGCGCCGAGCGCGAGCGCGAGTGAGAGCGGGGCCATCTGTGCGGGTGCGAGCGACGGCCGGAGTACGCACGAGACGTAGGCGCCGCCCGCAGGCGACTCCCACACGCGCCCCAGACGACCGCGCCCGCCGGTCTGGCATGCGGCCACGACGGCGGTGCCTTCGGCCGCTCCGGCGCGCGCAAGGCGTTTGGCTTCGTCGTTGGTGGAGCCGATCTCCGGGGCGCCCTCGCACGCCACCCACAGCGGGTCGCGCAGGCGCGGCGCGACCTCTTCGGGGATGCAGGCGTCGGGCGCATGCACGAGCACGTAGCCCGCCCGCGGAGCCGAGCGGACCTCGTAGCCGAGCACTCGGAGCGAGGCGACGTGCTTGCTCACCGCCACGCGCGAGATGCCGATCGCGGAGGCGATGGCCTCACCTGAGATGCCCGCGGGACCTGCGGCTGCAAGCGCCGAGGCGACCGCCGCCCTACTCGACAGCATCGACATCGTCGGGTCCGTCCTGAGAGAGGCGTTCGCCCTCCTCGGCAAGCTCGGCGAACTTGTCCACGCGCGCGGCGATGTACTTGCGGCGTCCCCACCACAGGAAGCCGAGCATCACCACGAGCACGAACATCCCGAACCACCCGATGCTCCTGGCAACGCTGAGGGCACGGTCGAAGTTGTCCGCGAAGATGATGCCGAGGGACACCATGAGCGTGGTATACAGCAGCGCACCGATGAACGTGTAGAGCTCGAAGATCCACACGCGCATGCGGGACGCTCCGGCGATCACCGGCACGAAGTTCTTGAAGCCCGCCGCAAAGCGCGAGATCAGCACCGTCTTGTTTCCGTGGTGCTCGAAGTACTCCTCGGCGGCGGTGATGCGCTCATCGTCGAAGAACCTACCGCCCCATCTGGTCAACCCGGCCCGTCCGCCGCGACGGCCGAACCAGTACGAGAGGTTGCTCCCGGTCATCGTCCCCGCGAGCGAGGCGATTCCCACGAGCCACGGGTTGAGCCCGCCCGTCTCGGAGACGAAACCGGCTGCCATCACGACCGTCTCGCCGGGCGTGAACGAGCCGAGCACGAAGAGGTTCTCGGAGATGGTGAAGGCGCCGACGATGAGGTAGCCCCACGAGTCGAGCGCCGCGAGGAACCAATCGAGTGGTGCGAAGCCGGTCTGCGGCGCCATCACTCGGCCTCCGGCAACGGATGCGACCAGGCGACCCACTGGTCGAACCGCGGATAGAGCATCACGAGGCCGATGAGGGTCACGAGCAGCATCAGGTAGAAGTCACCGGGCTGACGGGTCATGAACGCGAGGATGGCGCCCACAGCGGCGGGCGTCAGCGCGTAGGTGAGCAGCCGCCACGACAGCGACACGAGTGCCGCCGTGGATAGAGGCGCGCCGGCCACATCACGCGTGCGAGCGCTGCGCCCCATCACCACCGACGCCGCCCCCACCGCGATGAAGAGGTAGCGCATTCCGCTCGCAGCGGTGGGCCCCACGGCCCACCACGCGCTCGACGCGCCAGCCTGAAGGGCGGCCGTGAGCACGAGCGGTAGCAGCAGCGCGGGCACGGCCCGGCGCGTCCATGTGAGATAGGTATCGCGTAGCGTCGGCTCGGTCACGGCGTCCCTAGAGTGGCTGCGGGATCTGCGGTGCGGACTCGGTCTGCCGAGAGTACCACTCGCGCACCCGCGGCGGGCGCGGGAACATGACGATCCAGCCGAGAGCGCCGCAGGCAGCGAACGGAAGGAAGTACGTCCAGCTCTCGGTCGTGAACCCCGCGACGAACCCAAACAGCACAGGCGCCGCCAGCAGAGACATGCTGAGGACTCCGGCCATCGTGATGCGGATGACCACCGACTCCCCCTATCCGCGTGCGTCCAGTCCGAAATCGAGCGGTCGCGCGAGTGTGAGCGCGCTTGTTGAGACGCGGTCGACCCCCGTGGTTGCGAGTCCCGCAAGCCGCTCGAACGTGATGCCCCCCGACGCCTCGGTGAGGCAGACGCGATCCCCGACCGCTTCATGCACCGCCGCGACCGCGTCGCGTAGCGTCGCATCGTCCATGTTGTCGAGCAGCACGTAGTCGGCGCCTGCGGCTGCCGCCTCAGCGGCCTGCGCGATGGTATCGGCCTCGCACTCGACGAGCATCTCGGGATGCGCGCGCTTGACCGCCAGCACGGCGTCTGTCACCCCGCCCGCATGCGCGACGTGGTTGTCCTTGATGAGCACCATGTCGTAGAGGCCTGCGCGATGGTTGTAGGCACCGCCCACGCGCACCGCGTACTTCGAGAGCGCGCGCATACCGGGCAGCGTCTTGCGGGTGTCGCAGACCGCCAGCCGGCTCCCGGCCGCACGCTGCCAGCGCCGCGCCTCACTCGCGATGCCGGAGAGCACCATCACAAAGTTGAGTGCGGTCCGCTCGCCCGCGAGCACCGCTCGCGCCGGGCCTTCGATCTCGAGCACGGCCGTCCCCGCCTCGACGTCGGCGCCTTCGGCGACCACCGGGAAGCACTCGACCTCCACACCGGCGGCCGCGGCAAGCAGCTCGAAGAGGCGTGCCACCACGGGCAGCCCGCAGACGACACCCGCCTCGCGTGCGACGATCGCGCCTGAGAAGTCCGCATCGGGCACGGTGGCCGAGGAGGTGACGTCCGCATCCAGCAGTGAGGGCGCGCCCGCGCGCGGCGCAAGGATGGCCTCGACCGTCACGCCGAGGTCCTCGGCAAGCGCCATGGCGAGCAGGTCGTCGGACGGTGGTAGTGTGAAGGTCATGACGCTGCCCCGGATGCGGTTTCCGGGCCGGTGACCGGCTCGAGACGCGGAGAGGCGCCGCGTGCCCACACCATATGCGAACGCCAGGCTTCGTCGTCGCGGTCCGGGTGGTCGCTGCGAAAGTGCGTGCCTCGGCTCTCCTCGCGCAGACGGGCCGCAGCCACGGTGAGTAACGCGTTGGTGAGCAGGTTGCGCGTCTCGATGGCGTGGAGATCGCTCCCGCCGAGGCCCATCGCAAGTTCGGCGATGCCCTCGGCTGCACCCTCGAGACCCTCGGCCGAACGCGTGACCCCCACGTGACGGCTCATCAGCAGCTGGAGCGCCGCGCGAACCGCGCGCTGGTCCGTGCCGAGCGGCTCTTCCACCGCGGCGGAGATGCGACCGGGGCGTCTGCGACCTAGCTCCCCATCGAGCGCCCGCACGATGCGGCGCGAGCCCACAAGCCCTTCGAGCAGCGAGTTGCTGGCGAGACGGTTGGCGCCATGCAGACCGGATGCCGCGCATTCCCCTGCGGCGTACAGGTCGCGAAGGGACGTGCGCCCGTCGATGTCCACGCGCACCCCACCGATGAGGTAGTGCGCGGCGGGCGCCACCGGGATCAGGTCGCGCGAAAGGTCGAAACCGGCCTCTCGGCAGCCCTGGGTGACCGTCGGGAAGCGCGCGGCCAGGAACTCCGCACCCAGATGGCGCGCGTCGAGCCACACGTTCGGGCGGTTGCAGCGGTGCATCACGCGCTCGATCTCGCGGCTCACGACGTCGCGCGGCGCGAGCTCGGCGAGCGGGTGAATGCCAGGCATGAAGCGCTTGAGGTCGCAGTCGAGCAGGAAGGCGCCTTCACCGCGGAGCGCCTCGGTGATCAGGAACTTCACGGTGGAGTCGCTGTCGAGCGCGGTGGGATGGAACTGCACGAATTCCATGTCGGCGATCTCCGCACCCGCCCGCCACGCAGCGGCGATGCCGTCGCCGGTGGCTACGAGCGGGTTGGTGGTCACTCGGTAGACCTGTCCCGCACCACCGCTCGCAAGGATCACGGCATCGGCGTGGAGCGCCATCAGTGCGTGCGATCCGCTGTCCATCACGAGCGCGCCCACGCACCGGTCATCCTCCGTGAGCAGGTCCACGAGGAATGCGTCCTCCACGAGCTTGATGCCCGGGGTGCGCCGAACCACCGCCGAGAGCGTGTTCTGCACCTCGGCGCCGGTGGCGTCTCCCGAGTGCAGCACGCGCGGCAGGCTGTGACCGCCCTCGCGGTGCAGATCGACCTTGCCGCCCGCCTCGCGGTCGAACCGTACGCCGAGCGCCTCAAGCTCCGCGAGCGCTTCAGCCGCTTCGCTCACCACCAGGCGCACCATCTCGGCGTCGCACAGCCCCTGGCCCACCACGAGCGTGTCAGCCAGGTGCAGCTCCACCGAGTCGGCCTCACCCACCGCGCCCGCGATGCCACCCTGCGCGTACCAGGTGTTGGCATCGGTGACATCGGACTTCGTGACCAGCGTGACGGAGCCGAGCCGGGCCGCGTGCAACGCCGCCGTAAGGCCGGCGATGCCCGAGCCGATGATGAGCACGTCGGTGCGTTCGACGGGGAGCGCATCGGTATCGAACGAGAGCACGTAACGCTGGTCGAGCGACCCGGGTACGGAGGCCGGGGCGAGGGTGGCGTGCCCAGACAGTCCTCGGCGGGGGCCCTCGGCGCCTGCCCCCACCCTGGCCTCCTTGTCGTTCATCAGCCGATTGCCGTCATGCGCTCAAGGGACGATCGGGCAGCCGCCGCCACGTCCCCGGGCACCGTGACGACGCCGCTCATGTCGCGCAGGGCGTCGCGCACGTGGTCGAGGCGCGTGAGCTTCATGTTCGGACAGAGCATCGGGGGCGCCATACCGATGAAGCGCGTGTCCGGCGCGGCCTTGGCAAGACCCGTGAGCAGGCCCCCTTCGGTGACCACGATGATCTCGCGCTCGCCGGCCTTCGCCGCGTATCGCAGCATCTGGCTCGTGGAGAGCACCGCATCGGCGATGGCACTCACCTCGGGACGGCACTCGGGATGAGCGATCACCGGCGCCCCCGGATGCGCGGCCTTCGCCGCAAGCACCATCTCGAGCGACACAGCGTCGTGCACCGGACAGCAGCCGTCCCACAGGAGCATCTCCACCTCGGGCAGCTGCGCGGCGATCCACGCCCCGAGGTTCCGATCCGGCCCGAACAGCACCTTGGGCGCGCCGAGCGAGCGGACGACTTCGACGGCGTTGGCCGACGTGCAGCACACGTCGGTGAGCGCTTTGACTTCTGCCGAGGAGTTCACGTACATCACGACCGGCACCCCGGGGTGCTCGGCCCTCCACGCGGCCAGCTGGGGCGCGGTGATCATGTCGGCCATCGGGCAGCCGGCGTCGGGGCGCGGCAGGAGCACCGTCTTGCCGGGCGCGAGTATCGCCGCGGTCTCGGCCATGAAGCGCACGCCGGCAAGGACGATCACCTGCGCGGCGACCGATGCGGCGCGCCGCGCGAGCTCGAGCGAGTCGCCCACCACGTCGGCGACCGCCTGCACCTCGGCACGCTGGTAGTTATGCGCGAAGATGACCGCATCGCGGTCGCGAGCGAGCACGCGAACCTCGGCGGGCAAGACCTGAGCGCCTTTCACCTACACCACCTCCAGAGAGAGATTGTCGATGAGCCGGGTGCCGCCCACCCTGGCCGCGATGAGCCCGCGCGCGGGCGCGGGGCCGATCGTGTCGAGCGGCTGGAGCGTGATCGCGTCGGCCACGACCGCGTAGTCGACCTCGGCGAGCGGCTCGCTTTCGACCAGGCTGCGCATCGCGTCTGCGAGCACGTGCGCGTCGCGCTCGCCGTCGAGCGCAAGCGTCTCGGCGCTGCGGAGCGCGCGGTAGAGCACGATCGCCGCTGCGCGCTCCTCACGCGAGAGGTACACGTTGCGGCTCGACATCGCCAGCCCGTCGCACTCGCGCACGACCGGACCGCCCACGATCTTCACCGGCAGGTCGAGGTCGCGTACCATGCGCCGCAGGACCGCGAGCTGCTGATAATCCTTCTCGCCGAAGAACGCCAGGTCGGGCGTGGTGATGCTGAGAAGCTTGGTGACGACCGTGCAGACCCCGCGGAAGTGCGCGGGCCGCGTGGCGCCTTCGAGCACCGCGCCGAGCGGGCCTGGCTCGACCATCACCTCGGCATCCGGCGCGTACATCGCTTCACTCGACGGCGTGAACACGAGGTCCACGCCTTCGGCGCCCAGTAGGTCGATGTCCCGCGCCACGTCACGCGGGTACGCCTCGAAGTCCTCGCCCGGCGCGAACTGCGTCGGGTTCACGAAGACCGATACCACCACGTAGTCGGCGCGCTCGCGGGCAGCGCTCACGAGCGAGAGGTGCCCGTCGTGCAGCGCGCCCATCGTGGGGACGAGCGCGATGCGCTTGCCCTCCCGGCGTGCTTCGCCGACCGCCTGCCGCACCTCCTGCTTCGAGCCAAGGCGCTCCACGCGCTAGTCCTCTCCGTCGGTGAGGGGCAGTAGCCGCTCGAGCTCGGCCACGACCTCGGCGTCCAGGTGCGAGAACTGAGCCTCGCCGGGGAAGGCCACGGACCGCACGTCTGCGGCGTACGCCGCAACCACCTTGGTGATCGTGCTGCCCACCTCGGCGTAGCGTTTCGCGTGCTTGGGCGTGAACGTGCCCAGGCCGAGGATGTCGTGGAAGACCTGCACCTGCCCGTCGCAGCCGGCGCCGGCGCCGATGCCGATCGTGGGGATCGTGAGTTCCTCGGAGATCATTGCCGCAAGTTCGGCGGGCACGAGCTCGAGCACCACCGCCAACGCGCCAGCCGCCTCGAGCGCAAGACAGTCTTCGACAAGGCGCACCGCGCTGTCGGTGTCGCGGCCCTGCAGCTTGTAGCCGCCGAAGACGTTCACGGATTGCGGCGTGAGGCCCACATGGCCCATCACGGGGATACCGGCATCGGTCATCAGGCCGACAAGCTCGGCCACCGCCGCGCCGCCCTCGAGCTTCACCGCGTGTGCGCCGCCCTCGGCGAGGAAGCGGCCCGCGTTGCGCAGGGCGTCCTCGGCGCTCGCCTGGTAGCTCATGAACGGCATATCGGCCACCACGAGCACCCGCGAGGTGGCGCGCGAGACTGCCGAAGTGGCGCGCAGCATGTCGTCCATGGTGACCGGCAGGGTGCTGTCGTAGCCGAGAACGGTCATGCCGAGCGAGTCGCCGATGAGGATCACATCGACGCCGGCCGCCTCGACGAGACGGGCGGCGGGTGCGTCGTAGGCGGTGATCATGACGATCGGCTCGCCGGCGGCCTTCATCGCAGCGAGCGCTGTGGTGGTGATGCGCGGAACGGACCTCTCGGCCGGTGCGGTATTCACAAGTCCACTCCTTCCCGGCAGTCCCGGCCGTTACCGGTCCAGGCCGCCTCCGAAAAACGGAGCACGAGTATACACCCCTCGTGCGTAGCGCCGAACGCGCCTCTGGCTACTCGACCGGCGGCTCTTCGGCGCCGTCGTCCCCGGGCGGCACATCCCCCGTCCGGGGCGACGCCGCTCCCACCTCCACGAGCAGTTGCCGTGCGCGCGTGGCGAGTTGTGGCGGCACGAGCAGACGGTACATGCGCGGGAGTGCCCAGGGGCTGTACTCCTCCTGCGGCGGCATCGGATCCCACCCCACCGGGATGCCCTCCTGCTCGAGCACGGCCGCCGCGTACAGCAGGTCCATGGCGAAGGTCGTGCCGAGGCCGACCGAGAAACGCCTCGACGCCACCGTCTCCCACTCGCCGAACTCCTGCCCGTAGCCATGCGGCCCGGCCCATCCCCCCACCGGCGGCGTGCGATCCTCGTAGCCGGGAATCGCGCCGAGCGAGCCGGTGATGCGGCCTTCGGTGGCGCGGCCGCGCGTCACCGGCGAGCCGTCCGGCCACTCGGCATGCGGTGCGATCTCCAACAGCGGCGTGACGGCGAAGTCGCGCTCGGCGAGTCGCGGATGCGGCACCGTGAGCTCCTGCGTCTGCCACTCATCGTCGCCGAACAGCAGGATGTCGAGGTCGATCACGCGCGGGCCGTTGCGCTCCCCCGGCGTGCGACCGATCGTCGCTTCGAGTTCCTTCAGCAGGCCGAGGAACCGGTCGGCCGGTATGGCGGTGGCTACGCGAGCGACAGCGTTGGCGAACGGCGGCTGATCGGTGACGCCCCAGGGCGTCGACTCGACCGCGTTGGAGACCGACACGACCTCGGTCTCGTCGAACGCCTCCATCCCGCGGAGCGCCTGCTGCATGTGGATGAGCCGGTCGCCCAGATTGCTCCCCATCCCGATGTACGCGTCAGTCATGTCCGGCCTCCTCGATCGCTGTGATCATCGCGAGCGCCTGCACCGTCTCGGCAACGTCGTGCACCCGGATGACGTCGCCGCCGTAGAGCGCCGAGAAGACCGCACCGGCCACGCTTCCCGCAACCCGCCGGTCAGGCTGGACCTCGCCGGCGACCTCGCCGATGAAGCGCTTGCGCGACAGACCGACGACGACCGGGTAGCCGAGCGCCGCCAGCTCGGGCAGGCGCCGCAGCAGCTCGAGGTTGTGCGCGGTGGTCTTTCCGAAGCCGATCCCGGGGTCGAGCGCGATGCGCTCGCGCGCCACGCCTGCCGCCTCGAGCATCACCGCCTGGTGCGCGAGGTAGTCGCACACCTCGGCCACCACATCGTCGTAGTGCGGCTCGACCTGCATCGTCTTCGGCTCGCCGAGCATGTGCATCACCACGAGGCCGGCATCGCAGCCCGCAGCAAGTTCGACCATCGCGGGATCGCGGAAGCCCGAGACGTCGTTCACGATGCTCGCGCCATCGCGCAGCGCGGCGGCGGCCACGTCGGGACGGCGAGTGTCCACCGACACGGGGATGTCCAGACCGTGCACGAG
>JBASOJ010000111.1:0-2106 GCA_049658145.1 Coriobacteriia bacterium | reverse complement strand
CCCCGGGCCTGGGGGCCGCGCTCGGCTTCGGGCTCTTCGCAGCGGGTGCGGGGGTCGCCCTGGGCTGGGTCACGGGACTCGTCATCGCACTCGTCCTCGGCGCCTTCTGGGCAGCACGTGGGCGTGCCGGCGGCACCGACGCGTTCGCCCCGGTCATCGGACCGATGCTGGGACTGGTGCACGCGGCACCGGCGGCACCGCTCCTGCTCGGCTTCGTGTATCCGCCGCTTCCCGCCGCGCTCACGTCCGGCGTCACGGCGCTTGCGGTCATGGCTGCTTCAGTCGTGGCGGGAGCATACGCACCGTTGCTCTTCGTGTGTGCGTACTTCGTGAGTGACCCGTTGCAGCCGGGGCCACCCCTTGCGGACGCCGCGTCGCGGCTGCTCACCCCCGGCGTGGGCATCGTGATCCTCGCTTGGATGCTCGCGGGCGCGCTCACCTCGCTCGGCTGCCGGCGCGCGACACGAGCCGGGGCGTTCATGGGCGTACTCGCCGGAGGCATCGCGCTGACGGCCGGCTACGCCGCCTGGAGCTGGCTTGCCGGATCGTTCGGCGCTGAGGCCTTCACACTCGACCTGACCGTCAGCATCGGCATCGCGCTCATCGTGGTCGCGCTCGGCGCGCCCACTCGGCCTGAGGAGGAGTAGCCGCGCGCCTCGCCGGTGGCGCGAACCATTCAACGGCACGCTGACGAGTCAACAGCGGTTTCGCACCCCTGGTATCATGAGGAGTCCGCTGGCAGTCGCCGACTCTTGCGCAGGCATATGGGCATCCTCTCCGATTTCGAAGACCGCATCGCGTCCGGCATCGAGGGCCTCTTCGCGGGGGCGTTCCGTTCACCCGTGCAGCCGGTCGAGATCGCGCGCGCGCTCGCACGTGCTGCCGACGACGGGCGCGTGCTGGGAGTGGGCACCGTCTACGGACCCACCTCGTACACGGTGGCGCTCTCGCGCGAGGATGACGAGGCACTGGGCACCTTCAAACCCGTACTCGCCGGCGAGCTTGCCACCTTCCTCGTGGACCAGGCCCGCGAGCAGGGCTACCTCCTCTCGGCGCGGCCCCAGGTGATCTTCGCCGTCCATGACGACCTGCGCCTCGGCCGGTTCCGCGTGAGCGCCGCACTCGCCGAATCCGCCGACGGCGATGCGGGTCCCGCCGTGCGGCTGCTGGATGCACCCGTGGGTGCGCGTGAGCTTGCGACCGTGACCGTCGGAGACATCGCTCACGACGTGGTGCTCGGCGGCGATGAGGTCATCGTCGGACGTTTGGCCGAGTGCCAGATCCAGCTGCACGACGCCAACGTCTCGCGCCGCCACGCCGCGTTCATCCGCCTCGAGGAGGGGTGGGCGATCTCCGACCTCGGCTCCACGAACGGTACGCGAGTGAACGGCACCTCGGTCGAGCGGACGCGGCTCGCCGACGGCGATGTGGTCGAGATCGGCCTCACACGCCTCGTCTACCACGCTCCGAGGGGCTGAGACTCGTGATCGACGTCGTACTCCTCTTCGGCCGCATCGTACTGCTGGCGCTGCTGTATCTCTTCCTGTACGCAGCGGTGAAGACCGGCGTGGGGATGGTGGGCGGCAAGACCAAGGCAGCGCGCCGGGGTCTTGCGCTCAGAGTGACTCACGGCCCGAAGGAGATCACGGGCATCTCCATCCCGCTCGCCGGCCCGGTCATCATCGGTCGTTCGCCCGACGCGGACCTCGTCATCGCTGACGACTTCGTCTCCTCAACCCACGCCAAGATCGTCCCGGTGGGTGACGGGCATCTGCTCGAAGACCTCGGCTCCACCAACGGGACGCTCGTGAACGGTCAGCCGGCCACGCGCCCGCTGCAGGTGGCCGCAGGCGACGTGATCGAGCTCGGCCAGAACCGGCTCGAGGTGGTCCGGCTGTGAGCCCGCGCTACGCCGAGGAGTTCGCCGGCGACAGCCATGTGGGACTGGTGCGCACCGACAACGAGGATGCCTTTCTTGTGGCGCCGCCGCTGTTCGCGGTGGCCGACGGACTCGGCGGCCACGAAGCGGGCGAGATCGCCAGCTCGATCGCGATCGATACCGTGCTCGACGACGCGCCGCGGGCGGCCGACGCCAAAGCGCTCGGC
>JBASOJ010000110.1:0-41967 GCA_049658145.1 Coriobacteriia bacterium | reverse complement strand
AGTCACGGGCGCGAGCCAGGATCCGCAGGCCGTCACCCACGAGCCAGCCGGCGAGCAGCGTGAGCCCCGCCCACTCCCGACGGCCGCGGGGCACTCTCGGATAGCCCATCAGCGCTGCGGCGAGCGCGGCGGTCAGCGCGGCGGAGAGCGGGTGGTACTGCACCGCGAAGAGCAGGCCGTCGCGCAGTGCGGCAAACGCCGTCGCGACCTCGGTCACCCGGCCGTCTCCAGGACGAGTTTGCCCTTGCGCACGCTCTCGGGCACCTCGATCGGGTAGTCACCGTCGAAGCACGCGCGGCAGAAGTCACCTGCGTCGCAACCCGTGGATGCCACGAGGTCGTCGAGCGAGAGGTACGCGAGTGACGTGGCGCCGATGAAGTCACGGATCTCGTCGAGTGAGTGGTTCGCCGCGATGAGCTGCTCCTGTGTATCGGTATCGATGCCGTAGAAGCAGGGCCACACGACAGGCGGCGAGGTGAGGCGCATGTGCACCTCGGCGGCACCGGCGTCGAACAGCAACTGCACGAGCTGCTTCGAGGTATTGCCGCGCACGATGGAGTCGTCCACCACCACAAGGCGCTTGCCCTCGATGATGTGACGAAGCGGATTGAGCTTGAGGCGGATACCCTGCTGCCGTAGCGACTGTGTGGGCGAGATGAACGTGCGCCCCACATAGCGGTTCTTCACGAGCCCCTCGCCGTACGGCAGGCGGCTCGCCCGCGCGTAGCCGACCGCGCCGGGGATGCCCGAGTCGGGCACGCCGATCACGAGATCCGCATCCACCGGCTTGGTGCGCGCGAGCGCCATGCCCTGGCGCCGCCGCGCCTCGTACACCGACTGACCGTTCATCACGCTGTCGGGACGTGCGAAGTACACGAACTCGAAGATGCACAGGCTCGGCGGACCCTGCGGCACCGCCTGTTCGCTCTCCAGCTCGCCGTTCTTCACGCGGATGAGTTCGCCGGGCGCGACATCGCGCACGTACTCGGCGCCCACGATGTCGAGCGCGCACGTCTCTGAGGCCACGACCCAGCCGCGCCGCCCGGAGTTGAGTTGCCCGAGCACGAGCGGGCGCACCCCGTTGGCGTCGCGAAAGGCGTAGAGCGCCTCCTCGGACATCATCACCACGGCGTAGGCGCCGCGCATCATGCGCATAGCGTCGCGGATGCCGCCGCGGATGGAGTGGTGCACCTGCGTGAAGTGGTCGACGAGGCGCACCATCACCTCGGAGTCGGTGGTGGAGCGAAAGCGCACGCCGAGCGCCTGCAGTTCCTCCCTCAGCGATGCGGTGTTCACCAGGTTGCCGTTGTGGCCGAGCGCGATGGTGTTGGGGCCGATCGAGCTGATCATCGGCTGGGCGTTCTCCCACCGCTTGCCCGAGCCGGTGGTGGAGTAGCGCGTGTGACCGACCGCGAGGTGTCCCTTAAGCGACTCGAGGTCACTCTCGGTGAAGACCTGCGTGACGAGACCGAGGTTCTTCACGACCATGAGTGAGTGGCCGTCTGCCACCGCGATGCCCGCCGACTCCTGGCCGCGATGCTGCAGAGCGTGCAGGCCGAAGTACGTCAGCCGGGCGACATCTTCGTTGTCTGCGTAGACGCCGAAGACGCCGCAGGCTTCCTCGGGGTTCTCCGGCCGCTCGGAGAGGATCCAGGAGTCGTCGAAGTGAGCGTCACTCATGGGGAGTCTCAGTGTCCTGTCGCCTGGGGGAAGCAGACGGCGCAAGGATACCACGCCGAGGGAGTGCTGCGGGCGCAGGCACGTCCCGCGCTGCGTAGTCCCCGCCGAGGGTCCGGCGCTACTCTTCGGCGAGCTCCGCCATGTGGTCGATGAGCTCGATCGCCTTCGCACGCACGTCCGGGTTCTCCGAGAGCAGGGCCTGCGACACGATGCTCATCACCGTCGCATCGATAGCCGCCGAGGCGCGCTCGACGGCCGCGGCACGTATGTCCGGGTCATCCGAGCGCAGGTCGACCTTCAGGCGGCGGAGATCGTCAGCATCGAGCGGCACGCGTCACGGCTCCGCGACGATGCTGCCGGTTGTCTGCTTGCGGCGCCACAGCCGCCAGAACGAGTACACCAGGCCGGCGGCGAGGAACGCCACCAGTATCGGCGCCACGAACGCCACGACCGTGAGCACGAGCGCGCCCACGTCTTCGACGGCACTCACTGCCGGCGCGCCCATACCCGCAGTGGTGACATTCACGGCAGGACGCGTGGTGGCCTTTGCGGCATGCACGGTTCCCGCGAGCAGTACGCCGGCGAGCACAAGCAGCCACGGGCTCACATCCGTGCCGCTACCGGCTGAGGCCACCGCGACGATGCCGCCTGCCGCCGGGCGGATGAAGGTCTGGATGACGTCGTTCACGTGATCGACGGCCGGCACTTTGTCGGCCACCATCTCGATGACGAGCAACACCGCGATGATGGCGATCATCCACCACTCGCCCATCACGTCGAACGGCTGCTTGAGGCTCAGCCACTCGAAGCGCTGCGCCAACGCGATCGCCAGAAGCGGGATGTACGCGTTCAACCCCGCCGGTATCGACAGTCCGAGTGCGGTGAGTATCTCCACCGAACATCCTCCTATCTGTCGTTGAGCTCCTCGCTCTGCAAGGTCTCAGCGCCGTGGACCAAACGCTCCAACGTCGGTTCGTACGCGGCACGCATCGCATCGAGCGACACGTCCGCGAACTCCCCGATACGGAGCCTCTCCCCACCGACGGTACCGATTCTCACACACGGTGTGGCGTGCGTGGCTGCGAGTGTCTTGAGCGCGTCAGCGTGATCGGCCGAAACGGTCACGACCACGCGGCCCTGGCTCTCGCTGAAGAGCCCGGCCACACCGGGCAGTTCGCCCGGCAGATTCACTGTCGCTCCACGCCCGCCTGCCACGCAGCACTCCGCGAGTGCCACCGCGAGGCCACCTTCCGAGCAGTCGTGCGCCGAGCGGATGATACCCGTGCGGATCGCGGTGACGAGCAGCTCATCGAGGAGCCGTTCGGCCACCAGGTCGACCTTCGGCGGACGTCCCGCCACCATGCCGTGCGCCACCTTCAGGTACTCGCTACCGCCCAACTCGGCGTTCGTGCGACCCAGGAGGATGACGGCGTCACCGTCACGCTTGAAGCCCATCGTGCAGTGGTCCTCGATGTTGTCGAGCAGGCCGACCAGGCCGACCGTAGGCGTCGGATAGATGGGAGCGCCGAAGCTCTCGTTGTAGAAGCTCACGTTGCCGCTGATCACGGGCACGCCGAAGGCGGTGCACGCGTCCGAAAGCCCGCGCACGCTCTCGTGGAACGTCCAGTAGACCTCGGGCTTCTCCGGATTGCCGAAGTTCAAGCAGTCGGTGATCGCAGCGGCGCGGCCGCCGGAGCATGCGACGTTGCGGGCAGCCTCGGCAAACGCGATCTGCGCGCCGGTGTACGGATCGAGGTAGCAGTACCGGCCGTTGCAGTCGCTCGAGACGGCGATGCCGCGCTCGGAGACCTCGCCCCGGCCCGTGTCGCCCACACGGAGCACTGCGGCGTCGCAGCCCGGGACGACCACCGTGTTCACCATCACCTGGTGGTCGTACTGCTCCCAGATCCAGCGGCGCGAGCAGATGTTCGGGCTTGCGAGCAGCTCGAGCAGCGTCTGCGACAGAGCCTCGCGTGTCGTGGGGTGCTCGAGCGTCATCGGGTCGAACGCCTGCAGCTCGTCGAGATACGCGGGGCGCTCCATGGCGGGGTCGTACAGCGGCGCGTCGTGCGCGAGCGTGGCGGCCGGCATGTCGGCCACGACCTCCTCGCCCATCCGCACCACGAAACGGCCGGTGTCGGTGATCGACCCGATGACGGTACAGCGCAGTCCCCACTTGTCGCAGACCACCTTGGCGGCCTCGAGCCTCTCGGGCTCCACGACCGCGACCATGCGCTCCTGGCTCTCGGATACCATGATCTCGAACGCCTTCATCGCGTCCTCGCGCTGCGGAACGGCGGCCGCGTCGATGTCGACGCCCACGCCGCCTCGGCTCGCCATCTCCGAGATCGAGGACGTGAGGCCCGCCGCGCCGCAGTCGCCGAGCGCCACGAGCAGGCCCTCGGCCAGCAGCTCGAGGCACGCCTCGATGAGCAGCTTCTCCTCGAACGGGTCGCCCACCTGCACGCTCGGGCGCTTGTCCTCGGCCTTCTCGTCGAACTCCTGGCTCGCGAGCGTGCTCGCGCCGCCGATGCCGTCACGGCCGGTGGTGGAACCGATCAGCAGCACAGGGTTGCCCGGGCCGGAACCCACGGCGCGCGTGAGGTTCTCCTCGCGCATGAGGCCGATCGACATCGCGTTGATGAGGCAGTTGCCCTCGTAGGCTTCCTCGAAGTAGACCTCGCCGCCCACCGTGGGCACGCCGAGGCAGTTGCCGTACCCGCCGATGCCGGCCACCGCGCCCTCGAAGAGGTAGCGCTGTCGCGGCTTGTCGAGCGTGCCGAAGCGGAGGCTGTCCAGGCTCGCGATCGGACGCGCGCCCATCGTGAAGATGTCGCGGATGATGCCGCCCACGCCGGTCGCCGCGCCCTGGTAGGGCTCGATCGCCGAGGGGTGGTTGTGGCTCTCCATCTTGAAGGCCACGGCCCAGCCGTCGCCCACGCGGATGACACCCGCGTTCTCGCCGGGGCCCTGGAGCACGGCCTCACCCGAGGTGGGGAACATCCGGAGCGCCTTGCGGGAGTGCTTATACGAGCAGTGCTCGGACCACATGAGGGAGTACATGTAGAGCTCGGTCACGCTCGGCACACGGCCGAGGATCGTGACGACCTTCTCGTACTCGTCGAGCTTCAGGCCGAGTTCAACCGCGAGCTTGGGTGCCAGTTCAGGGGCGAGGGTCTCGATCGTCATGAGGCCACCTCCGCAGCCCGCTTCACTATCGCGGTGAAGAATGCGGCGCCGTCCGTGCCGCCGCTCATCGGGTCGACCACGCGCTCCGGGTGCGGCATCAGCCCGAACACGTTGCCGCGCTCGTTGCAGATGCCGGCGATGTCGTCGAGCGCGCCGTTGGGGGCACTGCCCTCCCCGGCACGGGAGCCGTCCGGCTCGCAGTAGCGCAGCACGATCTGCCCGTTGGCGCGCAGGCGCTCGAGCGTCTCGGCGTCGCAGATGTAGTTGCCCTCGTTGTGGTTGATCGGGATGCGCACCACCGTGCCGGCGGGCAGATCGAGCCACTGGCAGGCGCTCTCTTCCACCCGAAGGTGCACCGGCTTGCAGATGAACTTGAGGCCCACGTTGCGCAGCAGCGCGCCGGGCAGCAGGTGCGCCTCCGTGAGGATCTGGAAGCCGTTGCAGATGCCGATGACCGGACCGCCTGCCTCGGCGAAGCGGACCACTTCGGCCATCACGGGGCTGAAGCGCGCGACCGCACCGCAGCGGATATAGTCGCCGTAGCTGAAGCCGCCGGGCAGGACGATGGCCTCATATCCCGAGATGCCGGTGTCGCCGTGCCAGATGTAGCCCGCCTCATACCCGAGATGCTCGACCGCGTGCACGACGTCCTGCTCGCAGTTGGAACCGGGGAATCGCACGACTCCGAAGCGCATCCTCTAGGCCTCCCCGACGGTCTCGATGCGGTAGTCCTCGATCACGGGGTTGGCGAGCAGCCTGTCGCACATCTCACGCACACGCGCCTCGTCGGTGCCGGTGGCCACCTCAAGCTGGATGAACTTGCCGATCTTCACCTGCTCCACCTCTGTGTAGCCGAGGTTCTGAAGCGCCCGTTCGGCGGTGGCACCGGGCGGGTCGAAGATCCCCTTCTTGTACGTGACGTAGATCTCGAAGCGTGCCATCTGTAGGCTCCTCCCCTTACGCGTCGCGCCTGTCGGGCGCGGTCGTGGCGTCCGTCTCATCGCCGAGGTCGACGTAGGCCGCCTCGCGATTCTCCTTCAGCTTCGCGGCCACCGCCGCATCGACCTTCCTGCGGCTGTACCACATGATCGCCAGGCCGACGACCCACGCGAAGATCGACGCGTAGGCGAAGACCGGCACGTCGGTGTGCACGTCCAGCGCCGCGGCCCGCGACGAACCGACCTGCCAGAAGCTCACGAAGAAGCCCACCACGCCGGCGCCCGCAAGCACCATCCCGACCCAGAACAGGTACAGGTGCGCGCGGACGCGGGGCGGGAGGACCTTCAAGCTCACGAGGCGTCCTTCGGGTCGTGCTTGGTGCCGCTGCCCTGCTCGGCCGCCGCATGCGCTTCATGCTTCGGCGACGGCTTCTTCTCGGCCTTGACGACGAGCTCCTTGCGCAGCTTCCGGATGACGACGATGTCGATCAGGATCGCCGCCGACGAGAGGAGGAGCACCACGACGGACACGATCGAGACGAGCTGCTCATTGTTGCGAATCTCGGGCAGTGCCCAGCTCGCCGCGATCATCGCAAGGGCGGCGAGCAGCAGCACCCACCAGACGGTGCGCCACTTCTTGATCTGCGGCGAGGTGGGCAGACCCGACCAGTCCTTCTCGATCTCGTTCTTCTTCTTGGGCTTGACCGTCTTGCTGACCTCCACCGAGCCCTGCTTTCGCACCGGCTTGGCCTTCGCAGCGCTCTTGCGGGTCGAGCCGACGTTGGCGCCCTTGCGATAACGCTCGTTGGAGTAGCTGCGCTGTGACATGCCTACTCGCCTTCCGGCATGAACGGCTCATCGGTGAGCAGTTCGTACGCCTCGATGTACTTCTCGGCAGTGACCGCGAGGATGTCCTCGGGCAGCGGCGGCGCGGGCGGCTTCTTGTCCCAGCCACTCGCCTCCAGCCAGTCGCGCACGAACTGCTTGTCAAAGCTGGGCTGACCGTGGCCCGGCTCGTACTCGTCCGCGGGCCAGAAGCGCGAGCTGTCGGGCGTGAGCGCCTCGTCCACCAGCGTGAGCTCGCCATCCACCAGGCCGAACTCGAACTTCGTGTCCGCGATGATGATCCCGCGCTCGGCCGCGTGGTCCCGAGCGGCCGAGTAGAGCGCGAGCGACACGTCGCGCAGCCGCGTCGCATGCTCCTCGCCGACGATCTCGGCCATGCGTTCGAAGCTGATGTTCTCGTCGTGGTCACCGATGGCGGCCTTGGTCGACGGCGTGAAGATCGGCTCGGGCAGCCGCGAACTCTCGACGAGCCCCTCGGGCAGCTTCTGGCCGCAAACCGTGCCGTGCTCGCGGTACTCCTTCCAGCCGCTGCCCGCGAGATAGCCACGGACGATGCACTCGACGGGAAAGACCTCGGCCTTCTTCACGATCATGAAGCGGCCGCGGAACGCGTCGGCATGTGCGGCAAGCTCTTCCGGCAGGTCGCCCAGCTCCGCGGTGAGCAGATGGTTGGGCACGATGTGGCCGAGGAGATCGAACCAGAAGAGCGAGATCCTCGTGAGGACCTCGCCCTTGTACGGAACCGGATCGGGAAGCACCACGTCGAACGCGCTGATGCGGTCGGTCGCCACGATGAGCAGCGCACGGCCGAGGTCGTAGATGTCGCGGACCTTGCCCTGGGCACTCGGCTTGAGTTCGATCGGCTGCACGCGGGTCCCTTCGGAACGAGGCTGCGAGGGCGGACCTTCTCACTGGCCGCGGCGCATACAAGTGCGAGCGGCTCATGCGTGCATTGTAGGCGATACCGGCCGGACGTGCGGGGCTGAACCGGGCGCTAGGATGCCGATCCGAGGGCGGTTTCAAGCGAACCCGAGCGAGCGGCGTACCGCGTGCCAGAACACATCGGCATTGGCGCGTACTCGTGCCAGGATGTCCTTGAGTTGGAAGCCGACCTCGATGCGGTCGTACAGGTTCACCTGCACGTAAACCGGATAAGCGCCCCGATGCCTGCGCGCTTCAGCCACTCAGGGTCGGCGAACACGCCCTTGAGCGCCTGGCTGATCGTCTCGGTACGCTCGTCGGATGCCACGCGCTACCTCGGCAGCGCGATGCGCTGAAGCGACTCGGCGTCGATACCGTTCGCCTCCGAGATGATGCCGAGCAGGCTGCTGTAGAATCCGGCGAGCGGGTCGATGTACTCGTAGCTCACGATGTTGGGTTCGCCCTCGATGCCGCCGAGCTCGGCAGCACGGTCCACGGCGTCGTCGTAGTTGCCGAGAGAGTCGACGAGCCCGAGCTCGAGCGCCTCGCTTCCCACCCACGCCCACCCGGTGGCAAGCTCGCGCACCTCGTCCTCGTCCATGCCGCGGCCCTCGGCCACGTCGGCGATGAACTGGTCGCCGATCGTGGCGAGCTCCTCGTTGAGCATCGCGGTCTCGGTCTCGGTGAGGCTGCGGTACATGCTTCCCGCGTCCTTGAACTCACCGTAGGTGAGCGTGGTGAAGTTCACGCCGATCTTGTTGAGCAGCTCCTCGATGTTGGCGACCTCCATGATCACGCCGATGCTGCCCACTGTGGATCCCGGCGACGCGATGATCTCGTCGGTCTGGGCCGCCACCATGTACGCGCCGGACGCGCAGATGTCTCCCACGCTCGTGACGACCGGCTTCTCCCCGGCGGCGCGACGCACCGCGAGGGTGATCTCCTGCGAGGCAGCCACCGTGCCACCGGGCGAGTCGACGCGCAGGAGGATCGCTTTCACGCTGTCGTCCTCGAGCGCCTGGTCGATCTGGTCGAGTACGTACTCGGGATCGCCGGAGCCCCCGCTCGCGCCCTGGATGACCGAATCAATGTGGATGACCGCGATGCTGTCACCCACCGCGAAGGTCCCGGTGTCCGAACCGAGGATCGCGATCGACACGACGCATGAGAACAGCATCAGGAGCACGAACCCCACGCCGAGGCCGATCGCCCACTTCGCACCCGCCGACATCTTCTTCTTCGGCGCGGGCTGCGGCGGCGCTTGCGGCGCAGGCTGCTGGTACTGGCTCGACGAGTCCATGGTGCCTCCGAATCCTTGGGCCATGCGGCATACGGGCCGCATGCGCTGGTGCTAGATGATACCGAGAAACGCGAGAGCCGCGAGCGCGTGGAACACCGTGATGCCGAGCAGCACGTAGGCGCCCGCCTTGTGCACCTCAAGGTGCAGCTTGCCCTTGAACGTGATCTTTCGCAGGCCCTGGAGCACCTGGAAGACCATCAGGAGGAAGATGGCCGCTCCTCCAGCGACGACCATCCAGCTCTGGATCGTGATTCCCGGCAGCATGGCGCCTCCCCGCGTGCGATGGTGTGTCGAGAGTACCCGCGAGGCGACGGCTGCGTCCAGGGCGCGCGCGGGTGGAGTCAACGGCGACGAAGAGGTCCGGGGCCGGCTCGGCCTCGAACCTCCGTAGTCGCGGTGTCACTCCGTCAGCCCCGCGCTCCCTTGATGCGGTACTCCTCGTCCGACTCGTCAACAGTGACGGTGTAGCCGGCGTCCTGCAGGAACGCCACCACGTTGGCCTTCGCCGTCCCGCTGTCCGCGTGGACCATGATCTCGGCCGGATCGTCCTCGAGCGCCTTCTTGGTGTGCATCAGCGGCATCGGGCAGGAGAGCCCTCGCACGTCGAGTTCCTTCATCGTCGTCTCCTCCCTACGCCGTCTTCCGGGTGCCGTACAGTGCGATTCCCACGAGCACGACTGCCATGACCACCATCGCCGGCCATGCGTTGGGCGCGAGGCCCTTACCCGAGGAGGCGAGGCTCGCCCAGTGCATGAAGCCCGCGCCGACGAGCATGCCCGCCACCGCGGTCGTGGAATCGGCGTCGCCCTCGGCGCCCATGATCACCTGGCGGAACGGGCAGCCGCCGAGCAGCATCGCCGCAAACGTGGCGATGGTCATCGCTACGAAGCTGCCGAGCGCGTCGTTGTGCGCCACCGGCTGGCCGACGAAGCCGAGATCGTACTGGCCGAGCACGAGGTTGACGACCGTCGAGCCGATGAGCAGCCCGGCGACGCCGAAGAGCAGGTCGTAGCGCTTCACGAGGATCGCGTCGCGGATGCCGCCGATCGAGCAGAAGCGGCTGCGCTGCGCGACTACGCCGATGGCGAGGCCCGCAGCCAGCGAGATCCACAGCAACGCGCGCTTGCCGCCCGGCTGCGGCGAGGCCTTGGCGACCGACTCGGCAGAAGCCGCGACACTGCCGTCCTCGGCGAGGATCGAGCCGTCTTCGGCGAGTGAGCCACCCTCGGGCTTGAGCACCTGTGAGGGCTCCCCGTCCGTCTTCAGGAAGACCGCGGCCGGCTTGTCGCCGGTGGCGAACGCACCCGCCTTGGTCTGCGTCGCGAAGTCGGGCCTCGTGCCGAAGGTGCTCACGGCGACCAGGACGAGCAGCACGACCGCAAAGAGCGGCAGCACCCACCCGAGCGGCTTGGCCACGGCCTTCGCGCGGCCGAGGTTGAAGCCCTTCTTGAGGAACACGATGCCCAGAAGGACACCGGCGACAATGCCCAGAATGCCCCAGATCGCCGTGAGGTCGCCGCCGCCCAGGCGCAGCCATGCGCGCACCGTGCAACCAAGGAAGATCAGCGCTCCCGCCATGAAGATGAAGCCGAGCACGAAGCGCACGAGCGGCTGGCTGCCGCCACGCGGACGGAACTCGCGCGTGACGAGCGCGGCACCCATCCCGCCCAGGATGATGCCCATGATCTCCGGCCTGATGTAGGCCACCGCACCCTGATTGGTGACGCCGCCCACGAAGAAGCCCGTGATATCGCGCAGGAAGCACGCGATGCACAGGCCCATGTTGCCCGGATTGCCCTGGCTCACGAGCCACGCCGCAACCGCGCCGATGAACAGTCCGGACCCACCCAGGACCCATGCGGTGGGACCCACCACCCTACGCTTGGCCATGCCATCTCCCTCTGACGACCTATAAGGTTGTCAGATACTTGTCATTAGAGAATTGGAATGTCAAGCACACGGGTCTGGTGGGACTGTGCAGGCGCGGAGATCGTTCGGCTCAGCCGGGGAAGGAAAGCGCGACGAGGAACCGCTGCTGGAACTCGGGGTGGGCCGCGAGGTCGAGGGTGCGCACCACTCCCGCGATATCGCGCGCCTCAGCGCGCACCGCGCTGTTCACGAGCGCTGCGCGCGCGCCCGCAAGCGCCGTGTTGCCGCCGAAGGTGACACGGTCGTGCCACACAGCCGGCACGAGGCCCAGCCGCACCAGCGACTCCGGGCGGACGTGGTAGCCGAAGCCACCGGCGACGACGGCGTTCACGATCGCTGAGGGACCGATGCCCGCACCTTCCAGCAGCAAGTCGATACCGGTGCGCACCGCGCCGATCGCCAACTGCACCTGTCGGACGTCCTTCTGCGTGAGCACGACGCCGGCAGGCGCATCCAACACGAACGTGCGGACCCCGTCGCGAGACGTGAAGCGGTCGCGGAAGGGGCTCCCCACCCGGTCGACGAACCGCCCGCTGTTGTCGATCACGCCTGCATCGAGCAGCGCCGCCACCAGATCGAGCAGACCGCTGCCGCAGATGCCCGAAGGCGCACGCTCACCGATCACGCTGAGCGCAAGTCGGTCGCCGATGAGATCCACCCGCTCGATCGCACCTGGTTCGGCACGCATGCCGCACTCGACCGATGCGCCCTCGAGTGCCGGTCCCGCGGCCGTAGACGCAGCGAGAAGCTGTCCGCCCGCGGCCAACACGAGTTCACCGTTCGTCCCCAGGTCGATCATGAGCGTCGGTGCCACGCGCTCGGCAAGCCGCGTCGCGAGCACGCCCGCGATGATGTCCGAGCCGATGAACGCCGAGGCGCCGGGCAGCACGACCACACGGAGCGCCGGCGCTGAGGCAATGCCGAGCTCGCCGCCCCTCAGGCTCGCTTCCGCCGTCGGCGCTCCCGCGTAAGGTGCCTCGCCCAGCGGTGAGACGTCCGCGCCGAGGAGCAGGCCGGTCATCGCCGTGTTGCCGACGATCGCGGCCTCGACCAGACGGTCCGAGGAGAGCCCGGCCACGCGGAGCGCCTGGCCGAGCAGCTCGTCGAGCTGACTCACGATGAGGCGCTGCAACTCCGCGCCCCGGTCGCCCGCAGCGAACGCCACGCGCGACAGTACGTCCGCGCCGAAGACGCGCTGCGCGTTCAGGTCGCCGACGGTTGCGAGGACTTCGCCGGTCCTGAGATCGAGGAGCTGCACCGCCACCGTGGTGGTGCCGATGTCGACAGCCGCTCCGACGACCGTGCCGACGGAGATGATGCCGCGCTCGGCCGGATCCTCGATCTGCAGCGTCTCCTGCTCGGACGAAGTGACGACGCGCACCTCACGCGAGGGCCCCTCGATCGTGACGGTCGCGTCACCGCCAACGCGCGCCCGGCATGCGAGCCGCTTGCCCGCCGCCAGTCCTGCGCCGCCGAGCAGCTCGCGCTCGTTGCGCGTTGGCGGCGCGAGTGCACCGGCGGCCGACACCCGGCACGAGCCACACGTACCCGTTCCGCCGCAGGGAGCATCGATCGCGAGACCGGCGGCACGAGCCGCCTCAAGAAGCGTCGAGCCGACCGGCACCTTGACGGTGCGGCCGGCCGGCTCGAATCGTATACTCGCGCGCTCGTTCACGTCGGCCTCCTCCGCTCGAGGATACCGCGAGCGCAAGACGTGCGTCGCCTACAACTCCGTGGCGTCCTCCGTGACGCCGGGGCACGACCCGCCGTTCGGGCAGACGCCCGTGCCGTCCTGCGGACCGCACTGGTACCCGCCACGCGGGCCCATCATGCCCTGACCGGCATCGAATCCCTGCCGCGGGCCCATCATGCCGTATCCCTGGTTCGCTGCGCCACCGAATGCGACGGTGCGCATCACCGCATGCGAGGCGAATGCTCCGCCGAGCAGCGTCACGCCTATCACGACCCCCACAACGACCGCGAGAACGGTCTTCAGCCTCTGATCCATCGTGTACTTCCTCCTTCGTCAGTCATCCGCCTCAGAAGCGGACTCGGAGAACAACAAGCATGAATGGCGCCGAACGTAGCAGACACCTGTGGAGATCACGTGGAGATGGGGTGTGCACGCATCATCGGTGACAGCGCCGCGATGAATGCGGCCTCGTCGGCAGGTGTGAGACCGTAGCGACGGCCGCCGGCAGTGATCAGCAGGATGTCACGCGACATCCGCGTGGCGCACATGCGCACCTTGCCGACGTCCGCGTACAGCACGCTTCCGAGCGCAAGCCCCGGCATGCGCATGCTCGACCACAGCGTCGGCGTGAGCGTCGTGCGGCGCACGTCCTCGACGGACACGTACGGGATGCGATAGCGCACGAGTGGACCGCAGGAGAGCACCACCTCGTCGGTGGTGACGTCGTAACGCATGGCCGGCAACGACGCGAGCGTGGTGAGCATATAGGCAAGCAGCGGCACCATGATCGCGAGACCGATCCACACCGCGATCCGCTCGTCATCGGGGACAAGATCGGGCCTCAGGAGCGGAAACGCCGAGACGGCGATGAGCGCAGTCAGGCCGACCAGCCACAGCCACCCGTACGACCGGGACGGCTTGAACCGGGTGATGATCGTCCCTGCCATGCCGTTCACCACAACCGGTTGACGACGACAACGATCGCAAGGACCGTCCCCACCACCGCGGCGGTCGAGCTCAACCCCGCCAGCGCCGCACCGATGAGGACGGAACTCCCCGCAGCGGTCGCAACCGCCGCTCCCCGATGACCGCCGGAGGCGCGTCGCGCGGCCTCACCGGTGCCGAGGCCCAGCAGCACCGCTATCGGCCAGTCGACGTAACCCACCGCCGAGGCCAGGAACGAACCGCCGATGCCGATGACCGCCGCAGCGAGCACAGCGAACGCCAGCTGCTTCGGCTTGACGGCGAGTCTGGCCGAGGGCAACTGGCGCGCGCAGTCCTTGCACTTGTAGCCGACCGGCGTCTCCACGAAATCCTTGGGGCAGATCGGCCTGTCGCACTCGACGCAGCGGACGCTGGTCTCGATGTTCGGATGGAACGTGCATCGGGGCATGCGGGTCTCCGGTGAGGGTCAGGCGCTGGGGCCGGCGGGCGTGTCGGGGGTGTCTGCGGGAGCTGCGGGCGTGCCTTCGGCGGGAGCGGCCGGCTCGGGCTGCCGCTCCTCCATCTTCTCGGCGGCGCCACGCAGCTTCTCACTCATGGTCTTGAATGCGCCAGCCAGCTTGGGACCGACCTCCTCGGAGAGCTTCTCGCCGGCGACCTTGAACGCCTCACCGGTCTTGCCGGCGGCCTCCTTGAACGATTGGCCCACCTCTCCCTCGGCGGCACCCTTCGCCGTGGAGCCGACGCTGTCGACGAACCCGTCGAGTCGGGCCGAGAGCTCCTCGAGCCTGCGCTTGTTCTCGGGGTCGTTCGCCGCGGCACTCACCCAGCGGCCGATCGCCACGCCGAGAGCGTCGAGCTCGCTCACGACCTCGCGCCACGCGTTTGCGGCCTCCGAGGCGGTCTCGGGTTCTGCATGGGGTTGAGCTCCCTGGTTCATCTCATCGCTCATCGTGCTCACTCCTTCTGACGGGGGCGTCTTCACCCCTACTTCTTCGAGCCGAGGATCGTCCCCAGGATACCGCGGGCGATCTGACGGCCCACCTGGCTCCCGATGGCGCGGGTCGCGCTCTTGGTGAAGGCCTCGAGGGGCGTGTCGCTGCGTGACGAACTGCTGCGCGGCTTCGACGTCGTCTGCCGGGGCGCCGGCACGCGCACCTCGAGTTCAGCCGCTTCCGCCGCCGCCGCGGCCCGCTGCTCCGCGACAAGTGCGGCATCCGCACGCGCCTTCAGCAACTCGAACGCGCTTTCGCGATCGACCGCGGCCTCGTACTGCCCGGCCACGAGCGAGCCCGCGATCAGCGCCTGGCGCTCGGCCGGGGCGATCGCGCCGATCCGCCCATGAGGAGAGACCATCATCGTGCGCTCCACCGTCATCGGCGAGCCGTCCGCCTGGAGCAGCGACACGAGCGCCTCGCCCACCTTGAGTTCGGTGACGGTGGCCTCCACATCACCAAGCTCGGGGTTGGGACGGAACGTCTCGGCCATGGCCTTCACGGCCTTGGCCTCGCGCGGCGTGTAGGCGCGCAGCGCATGCTGGATCTTGTTGCCGCACTGCCCGAGCACGGTGTCCGGGATGTCGACCGGGTTCTGCGTGACGAAGTAGACTCCCACGCCCTTCGAGCGGATGAGCCGCACGACCTGCTCGATCTTGGTGAGCAGCGCGGGTGGTGCGTCGTCGAAGAGCAGGTGCGCCTCGTCGAAGAAGAACACGAGCTTCGGCTTGGCGAGATCACCGGCCTCGGGTAGGCGCTCGAAAAGCTCGGAGAGCAGCCACAGCAACATGGTGGAGTACAGGCGCGGCGAGGTCATCAGCCGGTCGGCGGCAAGGATGTTCACCATGCCCTTGCCGTTGGCGTCGGTCTGCATGAAGTCGAACAGGTCGAGCGCCGGTTCGCCGAAGAAGCGGTCGCCACCCTCCTCCTCGAGCGCCAACAGCGCGCGCTGGATGGCGCCCACGCTCGCCGGGGCGACGTTGCCGTACGTGCTCGCGATCTCCGAGGAGTTGTCCGAGACGTGCTTGAGCATCGAGCGCAGGTCCTTGATGTCGAGCAGCAGCAGACCGTTCTCGTCCGCCACGCGGAACGCGATCGTGAGCACAGCCTCCTGCGTGTCGTTCAGGTTGAGCATCCGGCCGAGCAGGAGCGGCCCCACCTCGGAGACCGTCGTGCGCACCGGGTGACCCTGCTCGCCGAAGACGTCCCAGAGCGTGACCGGCGAGCCGTGGAAGCCCCAGGTGCCGGTGAGGCCAAGGAGTGCCAGCCGCTCGTCGACCTTGCTGTTGCCGCCGCCGGGCTGCGAGATGCCCGAGAGATCGCCCTTGATATCGGCGGCGAACACCGGCACGCCGATGCCCGAGAACGACTCGGCCAGCACCTGCAGCGTCACCGTCTTGCCGGTGCCGGTCGCGCCGGCCACCAGTCCGTGGCGGTTGGCCATCGCCGGCAGCAGGTTCACGTCGATGCCGCTCTTGCCGATGAGCAGACCGGGAAGCGGTTCGGACATCTGACAGCCCCTTTCGGCTGCGGGCGCATGCTCGCACTCGTTCGGGATGCTTGCGTGTACGCATACGAGTATCCCCTACGCGAGCGAGCGGCGCACGCCCACGAACCGGTCCGCTGGCGACTGTATGCAGGAAGCGCTCATGCGCACGCCGAAGCCCGCATCTGGCACACTGAGCGAGTGAGTCCACCGCCGAGGGGAGCCGGATGCTGCGCTTCATAGTGTTCGCGTGCGGAGCGGCCCTGATGGGGCTCGAGATGGTGGCGGCGCGCGTGCTCGCCCCGTATCTCGGCAACTCGATCTACGTGTGGGGAGCCGTGATCTCGGTGGTGATGGTCGCCCTCTCCATCGGCTACGCGCTCGGCGGACAGCTCGCCGACCGCTTCGGCGCTGCCCGCTCGCTCCCGCCGGTGATCGCAGCCGCCGGCCTCACCACCGTCATCGCGCCGCTCGTGGCCGAGGCCGTACTCCCGCCGGTCGCCGACCTCGGTCCGCGCATGGGCTCACTCGTCGCGGCGGCCGCCATCTACTTCCTGCCCTCCCTCCTGCTCGCGATGGTCTCACCGCTCGGTGTGCGCCTGGCCGCTCGTGCGGGCATGGCCGGACTCGGGCGTTCCACCGGCAACCTCTACGCCGTCTCGACGGCCGGCAGCATCGCGGGCACGCTCGCCACCTCGTTCTGGCTGATCCCTGTGCTCTCACTCGAGCCGCTCGTGGTCTGGACCGGCATCGCGCTGGTGGCGGTGGCCCTCCTGGCACTCAGGCTCACGCCGGAGACGACCGATCACGCGGCGCTCCACCCCATGGCGGCACACCTCGCCGCGCGATCGCTGCCCGCCACGCTCGCCCTCGCGATCGCGGGCGCGGCGCTCGGCGGGTACGTGCTGTGGCGCGTGACGCCGGTGCCCGACACCAATGCCGAGGGCGAGGCGATCCTCTTCCGCGCCGACACGCAGTACCACCGCATCACCGTGACCGAGGATCACGACGCCCGGCACCTTCGGTTCGACAGCAGCCACCAGAGCGCCATCTCGCTCGACGACCCGTATCAGAGCCGGATCCGCTATCCCGACTACATGCATCTCGCGCTCGCCCTCAAGCCGGACGCCAAACGCGTGCTCGTGCTCGGCCTCGGCGGAGGCGCGATCACCAAGCGGTTCTGGCGGGACTACCCCACCGTGACCGTCGACTCGGTGGAGATCGACCCGGTCGTGGCCGAGGTAGCCCGCAAGTACTTCTGGCTGCCTGAAGACGAGCGCAGCCGCGTCTTCATCGAGGATGCGCGCCGGTACGTGCAGTCCACCGGTGAGACGTACGACATCGTGATCGTCGACGCCTACTACTCGGACTCTCTCCCCTTCCACCTCACCACCGGCGAGTTCCTGCGCGAGATCAAGTCGGTGATGGCGCCAGACGGAGTACTCGCCTACAACGTCATCTCCGCCGCCGAAGGCCGTGGCAGCGATCTGTTCCGCAGCATGTACCGCACGGCGCTCGGCGTGTGGGACGACCTGTGGGTCTTCCCGATCGGGATCAGCAGCGGCGGCTCGACCGAGACGCGCCGCAACATCATCGTGCTCGCCACCGATACCCATGTGACCGAGAGCGACCTGCGCGAGGTCATCGCCTCGCGCGTCGACGGCGCGGTGACGATCGACGGGTACGCCGAGATGGCCGAAGACCTCTACACGGCGCCGGTGGAGGTCGCCGACGTGCCCCTGCTCACCGACTCGCACGCGCCGACCGACTCGCTCATCCAGGTGCACTAGCTGCCGAAGACGGCCCGTCAGTCGGGCGACGTGGGCGCCTCGCCATCCATCGGCAGACGGATGGTGAACGCGGAGCCCTGACCGACCTCGCTCTGCAAGGTGAGCGTACCCCCCAGCGCCTCGGCCAGCCGCTGAGATATCGCGAGACCGAGACCGGTGCCGCCCAGATGCGCGCCCGTCTCCGTACGCACCTGGTAGAACTCCTCGAAGACGCGCGCGGCATCCTCGGCGCTGATGCCCGGGCCGCTGTCTGCGACCGTGATCTCGGCGATCGCGCCGGACCGCTCGACCCGTACCTCGATCCACCCCTCCGCGGTGAACTTCACGGCGTTGCCGAGCAGGTTCACGAGTATCTGCTCGAGGCGGGTGGGGTCGGTCATCACCCGACAGTCGGCTTTCTCCAGTGCGAGCCGCATCTCGAGCCCCTTGTCCTCCCCGATGGCGTGGAACGCGGTGAACGCGTGCTCCACCACCTCGCGTAGGTCCACGAGCGACAGGTCGGGCTGCAGCTGGCTGCGATCCATGCGGGCGATGTCCAGGACATCGTTGATGAGCGTCAGCAGATACGATCCGGATGAACGGACCATCTCGAGCTGGCGTCGCTGCTCACCGGTGAGCGGCCCGGCCATCTCACGCAGCATGATGTCCGAGAAGCCGATCACCGAATTGAGCGGCGTCCTGAGCTCGTGGCTCATCGCCGCAAGGAAGTCCGCCTTGGCGCGTGTGGCCTCGGCCACGGTGCAGTTCGCTGTTTCCAGGTCGTTGTTCGCCTGCGCGAGGTCCTCGTTGAGCGAGAGCAGCTCCTCGTTCATCGCGGTGAGCTCCTCGTTGGCGACCGCCATCTCCTCGTTGGCATCGGCGAGTTCGGCCGTGCGCGCAGCGACCCGTACCTCCAGATCGTCCCGGGACCGCTCGAGATCGGCCTCGACGGCCTTGCGGCGGGCGATGTCCTCCTCGAGCGCCGCGAGCATGTTGTTCAACGCGGTGGCGACCAGGACGATCTCCTTCTCGCCGTCGACCGCGGCGCGCACGGTCAGATCCCCAGCCTCGGCCTGTGACGCCACCTCCGCAAGACGCTCCAGCGGCTTGGCGATCATGCGGCTCCCGCCGAGCGAGATCAGCAGCGCGATGCCGAGCATCCCCAGCATCGCGATGAACAGGGTGAGCCCGGTCCGCCTCAGCGCCGCCTGTGAGCGAGCCTCCGAGAGTCCGATGTGTGCGAAGCCCGCCTCTCCGGCCATCACGGGCGCCGCGATGTCGAGCACACGCCCATCCTCGGTGGAGAGCCGCTGCAGCGAGTAGTCCGCCCCCTCCTCCGGGTTGCTGAGGGCGAGCAGGCCCGGCGGGACGGGTCCGTCGAACGTGGATGCGAGCGTGTCTCCCTCTCGATCGACCACGAAGATGTAGAGGATCTCAGGCTGGGACTCCATGGTCAGGCGCATGTGATCCATGAGCTGGAGTCGATCGTCGAGCAGCACGTGGTCCGTGGAGGTGGCGGTGAACGCGCCGACGATCGAGATGCCCTGGGATGCGGTGGCATCGTTGAGCGCGGCCCGCATGATGGTCTGGATCGCCGCACTGCTCAGCAGCGCCAGCACGAGTACGGCCGTCAGCACCACCAGCATGATCTGCCGGCGGAGCGACATCGGGCTGTCTGATGATCTACCGGGTACTCGGGGCATTCTCATCGATCCACGCCTGCATCTCGCGCACCGAGTCGTACGCGCTGTCGCCGATCACTTCGAACCGATCGATCTTGATCGCGGAGAGGATCGCGCGGCCCTCGGTGTCCGCGTGCATCTCGAGCAAGATCGAACGCAACTGCCGCTTCAACTCGTTATCAAGGTCCGGGTGGACCACGACCGGCGGTATCCCGTACGGCTCGGAGGTAGCCAGGATCCGGGTTCCCTCGATCGCGGGATCGTCGTTGGCCAGCATGTAGTCGTAGATCAGGCTGTCGACCGCCGCGCCGTCCACGAGGCCGTCGGCCACCGCTTCGATCGACCGATCGTGACTGTACGTATAGATGTACTCGCCGAAGAAGGTGTCCGGCGTCTCCCCAAGCTGGCCCAACAGATAGGTCGGGACGAGCGTGCCAGTGTTGGAGATCGGATCCGTGAAGGCGAACGACGCCCCCCGGAGATCGGCGAGAGCCGTAGCGGCGCTGTCGGCGTCCACGATCGTGTACGAGTAGTACACCGGCTCACCGTAGACGACAGGGGCCGCGAGGATCTCCATTCCGAACGTGTCGTGTCCCTCTATGTAGGCGCCGGTGCAGACGAACGCCATGTCGAGCTGTCCCTGCTCGATGAGGTCGTTGATCTCCTGGTAGGTCTCGCGTTGCACGAGTTCGACCGGGCGCCCGGTCCGCTCCCCGATGTACACGAGGATCTCCTGGTAGTAGTCGAAGGTGCTCTTCGGCGAAGTCATTGCCGCGACAGCGATCCGCAGGGGCTCATCTCCAGACGACGACCGCTCCGGCTCCCCCGCGGACTCCGAGAGCGAGACTTCGAGCACATCCTGCCGGTCATAGAGGGTCGCAAAGACGGCGACAGCTACTGCTGCCAGGAGGACCAGCACGGCGATGAACGGCATCACACGCCGGCTCACGACTACCCCAGACCCTGGCCGAATGGCACCTGCATTGTTGCATATCGGCACAGAGCGCCGTGCGGACGATATCCAATCGGCTCGAGTCATCGATGCTCGACAGGTCCTCCGGGTATGTAGAGAAGCACGGTCCTTCGGCGAGAGGAGCCATCATGCCCGGAACGTTCGTTCTGGCCGTGGCGAAGAACGGGGAGTTCACCTTCAATCTCAAGGCCGGCAACAGCCAGACGATACTCACGAGCGAGACCTACAAGGCGAAGAAGAGCGCTCTTTCCGGTATCGATTCGGTCCGCAAGAACGGCGTGATGGATGAGCGCTTCGAGCGCCGGACCGCCAAGGACGGCAGGCCGTACTTCGTGCTCAAGGCGAGCAACGGTCAGGAGATCGGGCGCAGTCAGATGTATGCGTCCACCGCGACGATGGAGAACGGCATCGCCTCGGTGAAGAAGAACGCTGCCGACGCAGCACTGGTGGATCTGACCGAGGCCTAGCGGGGCTTGCGCGCCGCGAGCGTGAACATCAGCGGCACCTCGGGCCGCCCCTCGGGCAGGCCGAAGAGTCCCGGTTCGCGCTCCACCATGCCGGGGGTGTACTTCCAGGCGAGTAACGGGAACTCACGCAGCTCCTCGACGATGAGGCCCTCTCCCACGAGCGCGCCGATGATGTCCTCGAACGTATGCTGCCAGGAGTGCGAAACGCCGGTGTCCTCATCGAGCGGCACCGCGTACGAGCCGTGCTCGTCCCACGGAAGCGCCTCCCGCATGAAGTACGAGTAGCGTACTCGCAGTGTCGGGTCATCGGACTCGTCGTCGAAGATCCAGCTCGTGGGGTGACCGTCCGCGATCTTGAAGACACCGCCGGGCGCGAGGCGGCTTGCGATCGTGCGCGCCCACGGCTTGAGGTCCGGGAACCACGAGATCGTGCCGTGCGAGGTGAAGACCAGGTCGAAGACACCCTGTGGCAGCTCGGCGGGCGGATCGGTGACGTCGCCCTCGATGAAGGTCGCCGGTATGCCCACCCTCGCCGACAGGTCCCGGGCCGCGGCGATGGCCTCGCTCGAGAAGTCGAGACCGGTGACCTCGGCGGCGCCCATGAGCCCGAAGCGAAGGGTGTCCATGCCGAAGTGGCACTGCATGTGGAGCACCCGCATCCCCCGCACGTCGCCCACCAGGTCGGCCACGATGCGATCGAAGGGACGGTTGGCGGGGTCCGCCACGAAGCCCTCGACATCGTAGAAGTCCGAGGGGACATGGAGCGCCGTCCAGCGCTGCCACAGCGTGCGGTTGGCGTCTATGCGCTCGCGATCGTCCACTACTGGTGGTGAGGGGCGAGCATGCCGTCGGGCAGCATCGGCATGGTGATGCCGAGCGCGGTGAACTGGTCGCTATAGCCCGCCATCATCTCCTTGAAGGCGCTCAGCATGTACCGCCGCTTGAAGCCGTCGGGCAACGCGAGCACCTCCTTGGCCTTGTGGCGGTAGAACTCCATGTAGCACTTCGCGAGCGCCTGGTTCACCTCGTCGATCGTCATCTCGTACGGCTCGACGATCGGCGTGGCGAGGTTGTACTGCGCCCAGTCGGTCACGCGGATGCGGTCCTTGTACTCCTCGTGGATGGGCGTGAATGGCATCGGCGTGATCACCGGGAACACCGCTATGTCCGGGTTCAGCCGAATGGCCACCTCGATCGTCTTTTCGACCGACTCCCACGTCTCGGTGGGACCGCCGATCATGAACGACGCCTCGGTGGTGAGGTCGTTCTCGCGCGCCAGATCGAGCGCGCGCTGGTTCATGTCCATGTCGGTCCCCTTGTTGAGGCTCGCGAGCATCTCATCCGTGCTCGCCTCGAGACCCAAGTAGAGGTGGATCACGCCCGCGGCGTGGTACTTGTGGAGGATGTCCGCGTCGCGAGCGATGTCCTCCACGCGTGTCTCCATGAGGATCTTTACCGGCATCGCCTCGGCGATGAGCAGATCGAGCAGGTGCTCCCAGCGCTCGCGGTCACAGGTGGGGTACGGGTCGATCATCGTGATGAACTCGACCTTGTACACGTTCACGAGTTCACGGATCTCCTCGATCACGACCTCGGGCGTACGACCGCGCCATGTGCCGCGCCAGAACTTGCGGTGGCTGCAGAACGAGCAGCCCATCATGCAGCCACGCGACGTGAGGATCGAGGCCATGCGGCCCCACGGCTCGATGTTGTAGTGGTAGGCATCCCACTCAAGGAGATGCCAGGCGGGCACCACCGGGTCGAGGTCGGCGATGTGCGGCCGCTCGGGCGTGGCGATCACCTCGCCATCGCGCGTGTATGCGACCCCGCGCACGTCATCGACGGGCGCCCCTTCGGCAAGCAGTCGTAGCAACTCCTCGGCTGTCTCCTCCATCTCGCCACGCAGCACGTAGTCGATGCGGTTCGCGGGGTCGGTGAGGATCTCCGCGTACAGGAAGGTCGGTAGCGGGCCGCCGATCATGGTGATGATGCCGGGGTCCACGTCCTTCGCGAGCGACAGCGCCTTGAGCGCGGCGGGGACCGTCGCGGTGGAGATCGCTCCCGTGACGGGCAGGTAGTCGAACGCCATCACCACATCCGGCTCGAATCGTTCGACCTCGGCGCGGATATCGTCGAAGGTGCGGTCCTTGTTCATCGCATCATAGATGCGCGCCTCGTAGCCGGCTTTCTCGGCCGATGTGCCGAGATAGGCGAGCTGCAGAGGCGGCCACGTGCCGATGATCTGCACGCCCCAGCAGTTGTACGGGGGGACGACGAACAGGATCTTGCTCACAGAAGAGAACCTCCGAGAACCCCGCGGTCCATTCGCACTACGCAGACTACCACGCGCCGCCGACGCGCGGCTCTATGGTGGGTGTCGTCACGATCGGCCATGCGCTTGAGCCCGTTGAGCGCGCGCCCTGCTACCGCCGGCCGGGTGCTACGATTCGGCGCAGGGACGCCACGGGCCGATCGAGGCGCGGGAGGCCGATGTGCGCGCACGGATCGCCGAGTGGGTTGCCAGAGTCGCTGTGGTCGCGGTCTTCGCGGTCAATGTGCAGTGCGCGCTCGCGTTCGCGCTGACTCCCGAGCGGTACTCGGCTGGCTTCGAGCTCAGCGGGGTGCCCGGCGCGGCGGCCGTTCGAGGGCTCGGCATCGCATTCCTGATGTGGAACGCCACCTACCCGCTCGTGATCTGGCGGCCGTGGCGGTATCGAACGCTCTTCGGGGTCGTCCTCGCCCAGCAGGCGATCGGCTTGATCGGCGAGGCGTGGCTGCTGAGCACGCTCCCTGCGGACCATGAAGCACTGGTTGCGAGCATCACCCGCTTCATCGCCTTCGACGGCGCGGGGCTCCTGGTGATGGTGGCCGCATACGTGTTCCTCGCCACTGGCAGACACACCCCCGGTGATCGCGATGAGTCTCAGCCGGGAATGGCGCACCTGGTATGACAGCCTCGCCAAGCCGGACTGGACTCCGCCAGGCGCCGCGATCGGCGCGAGCGATCTCACCCCCACGTTCGTGTGCTGGATCTTCGCGTCGATGTTCGTGTTCTTCAACAGCTTCGGCATCAACCAGGTGTTGCAGCTACACTCTCCCAAAGCGCTCAGCGGAACCGCGTACGCCGGATCGAGGGGGCCAAGCGTGCAGAGACCGGCTAGATCCGGATCGCCCGCGCGATCGAGCCGATGAACGGGGGTGTTGCGCCCCGCTGAGAGCCGGGAATGTCACCTGTTGGGGGAGTCTGGTGTCGATGGCCAAGTGGTTTCTCGAAACGCGCCCGCAGTTCCTGATCCTCTCCGTGCTACTGGTCGCTCACGGTGCCGCGCTCGCCTACTGGCAGATGCAGGTCACCGGCGCCGGCACGTTCCGGTGGGATCTGGCCGTCCTGGCGATGGTCGGCCTGGTGTTGCTGCACGCGAGTTCCAACGTGCTCAACGACTGGCACGACTTCGCCCGAAGCGGCATCGACAAGGAGGTTCGGCAGACGCCGTTCTCGGGGGGCAGCGGCCTCATACCCGCAGGCGTCATCAGCGTCCGCGGGGCACTGATCCTCGGCCTCGGCACGCTTGCCGCAGGGACGGCCATCGGCCTGTACCTCGCATGGACGGCCGGCTGGCCGCTGATGGTCATCGGGGCGATCGGCGTCATCTCTATGATCCTGTATACACCGATCCTCACCCGCATCGGCCTCGGCGAGCTGTTCGCGGGCCTCTGCCTGGGAACGCTGCCCGTGGTGGGCGTCTACTTCCTGCTCACCGGTCGGCTCGATACCGTGGCCTGGGTCTCGGGGATCCCCGCCGGACTGCTCACCTATAACCTGCTGCTTCTCAACGAGTTCCCCGACACCGACGCCGACACCGAAGGCGGGCGTCGCCACCTGGTGATCCAACTCGGCAAGTCGAGGGCACGCTGGCTGTACGCCGCCGTCGAGATCCTCGCATTCGTGGCCATCGCCGTCAGTGTCGCACTCGGCGTGCTCACGCCGTGGGCGCTTCTGGCCTTCCTGGCCGCCATCATGGCGGTCAAGGCGATCATCGGAACCGCGCGCAACTACGGCGGGTTCGAAGAGATCATCCCGGCTATGGGAGCCAACGTGATGACCGTGCTCGGCCTGAACGCCCTGCTCGCCTCGGGCTACCTTGTCGCCGCTCTCACGCAGAGATAGCCGGCACGCCACGCACGTGACTCCTGGCCTCGTCGTACCATGGGGCCTATGAACTCATCCACTGCACTGGAACGCGCCCTCGCACCCGGCTCCGTCATCCTCGGCCCGATGGCCGGCGTGACCGAGGCGCCCTTCCGCGGCATCTGCAAACGGATGGGCGCCGCGCTCACGTACACCGAGATGATCAGCGCCAAGGGTCTCCACTACAATCCCGACGCTCGCGTCTCACGTGCGATGCTCACGTTCGATCCCGACGAGACGCCGTGCGCGGTCCAGCTCTTCGGCTCCGAGCCGGACCTGATGGCCGAGCAGGCCACCCGCATCGTGACCGAGTACGGCGGAGACGTCGCCTGCATCGACATCAACATGGGCTGCCCGGTCACCAAAGTGGTGAGCAACGGCGAGGGCTCGGCGCTGATGCGCACGCCCTGGCTCGCCGCGGCGATCGTGTCGGCCGTGGCGGCCGCGGTGGACGTTCCGGTGACCGCGAAGTTCCGCAAGGGCTGGGACGACGCAAGCGTGAACGCGGTCGATTTCGCACGGACCCTCGAGGCAGCGGGCGCCGCAGCGTTGTGCGTGCACGGCCGTACGCGGCAGCAGTTCTACCACGGCGTCGCCGACTGGGACGCGATCGCACGGGTGAAGGCGGCAGTAGGCGTGCCGGTCATCGGCAGCGGCGATGTGTTCTCGGCTGCCGATGCTAAGTCGATGCTTGAGCGCACGGGCTGTGACGTGGTGATGATCGCCCGCGGAGCGCAAGGCAACCCGTGGATCTTCCGCGAAGCGCGCGCGCTCATCGAGCGCGGCGAGTCGCTCCCGCCACCCGCCCAAGAGGAGCGCGTGGCCATGGCACGCGAGCACGCACGGGCGCTCGTGGCCTTCGGCGGTGAGCACGCGGTCACGCGCATGCGTAAGCACGTGGGCTGGTACGTCACGGGCATGCCGGGCGCGAGCCGCGTGCGCGAGCGCGTGAACCACATCACGTCTTCGGTAGAACTCGATGCGCTGCTCGCCGAGTATGCGGAGTACCTCGAAGAGCGTGGGGCGTAAGGCACGCCACCCGGGCGGTTGGAGCGACTCGGCGATCCCGAGCATGTCCTCGAAGGGCATCGCGTCGACCGGGGTGCATCGCTCCTCTGCGCCGGTCCCGCCCTCGCCGATCGGCGACGTTCCTTCGGCAAGGATCGAACGAAGCACAGTCTCGTCGAGCGAACCGTCGGCCTGACGCTCCTTGATCGTGAAGCCCTGGTACTCCAGCGAGACGCCCTTGCCCACTCTGCACGCCACCCCGGCCGCGCTCGGCGTTCATGAACGGGGTGTCCGCGCGCAGGTCGCACTTCTGCGACTTGCGGTTCTTCGGGTCCCGCTGCACACGCGACGGCGTGAACGGGCAGGCGCCGATGCAGCGCTCACAACCGATGCACCTGTCGCACTGTGAGTCTCTCGAAGATCGCTAGTCTGGCGATGCGGTGGCTCGGGAACCGGCCCGTGGATTGACGGGCGGGTGCTGCGGCCATAATCCCAGTACAGGGTTCACGACAGAGGAGGGCGGCGTGGAGCACCACGAGCAGCACCATCCGCACGGCACAGAAGCCGTGCCCGCATCGGCGATGCACGAGCAGGGAGCCGGAGTCGCGCATCAACCCGCGGCGCACGACCGCCACGAGGGCCACAGCGCGGCAGCCTTCCGGGACCGCTTCTGGCTCTCGCTTGTGCTCACCGGCCCCACGATCATCTGGTCCGAGGCGGTACAGCACCTGCTCGGCTATGCGGCGCCAGCGTTCCCAGGCTCGGCGTACATCCCGGCGGTGTTCGGCACAGCCGTGTTCGTGTACGGCGGGCTGCCGTTCCTGAAGGGCGCACGCAACGAGCTCGCTGATCGCCTGCCGGGGATGATGACGCTGATCTCGCTCGCCATCAGCGTGGCGTTCGGATTCAGCCTCGCCGTGACGCTCGGCGTGCCGGGCATGGACCTGTGGTGGGAGCTTGCGACGCTCGTGACGATCATGCTGCTCGGCCACTGGATCGAGATGCGCTCCATCGCCCAGGCGAGCGGCGCGCTGGCCGAGCTCGCGAAGCTCCTGCCCGACGAAGCGGAGCGCATCGGCGCCGACGGGACCCCCGAGCGCGTATCCGCTTCGGCGCTCGCAACAGGCGACCTCGTGCTCGTACGACCGGGCGCGCGAGTACCTGCCGACGGCGAGGTGGCCGAGGGCGACAGCACGCTCGACGAGTCGATGATCACCGGCGAGTCCCGGCCGGTGACGAAGACCGAAGGCAGCGCGGTGATCGCTGGCACCGTCAACGGCGCCGGATCGCTCCGCGTGCGCGTCACGCGCACCGGCGAGGACACCGCACTCGCCGGCATCATGCGCCTGGTGTCCGGCGCGCAGGCGTCCCGCTCGCGCGCACAGGACCTGGCGGACCGCGCGGCGCGGCTGCTCACGTTCGTGGCGATCGGCTCTGCGGTGCTCACCGCGATCGGATGGTGGCTGGCGGACGCCGAATGGACCTACATCATCGAGCGGGTGGTGACTGTGCTCGTGATCGCCTGCCCGCACGCGCTGGGCCTCGCGATCCCGCTCGTGGTGGCGATCTCCACCACCCTCGGCGCGCGGAGCGGGCTGCTCGTCCGCGACCGGCGCGGTCTGGAGGAGGCTCGCCTCGTCGACACGGTGGTGTTCGACAAGACGGGCACGCTCACCCTGGGCGAACAGCGCTTCATCGGCTCGGCCACTGCCGCCGGCATCAGCCCGGATGAGGCGCATGCGCTTGCAGCCGCAGCCGAAGCCGACTCGGAGCATCCGATCGCGCGGGCGATCGTCGAGACCGCGCACGAAGCCGGACTGACGGTCCCCCGCGCGCAGGGGTTCGAGGCGCTGCCCGGTCAGGGCGTCCGCGCCCAGGTCGAAGGCCGCGAGGTAGGCGTGGGCGGCCCGGGGCTGCTCCGCACGCTCGGCCTCGAAGTCCCCAAGACTCTCGCCGACGCGGCCCACACCTCAGCCCAGGCCGGACACACCGTCGCGTACCTCGTGCTCGACGGCGCGGTGAGCGCGCTCTTCTCGGTCGGCGACGCCATCCGGCCCGAATCGGCCGAAGCGGTGGCACAACTCCATGAGGCGGGCATCGACGTAGTGATGCTCACCGGCGACGCGGAACCCGTGGCGCGCGCGGTAGCCACGGAGCTCGGCATCGACCGCGTACTCGCCGAGGTGCTCCCGGCCGACAAGGCGCACCAGATCGAGCTGCTGCAGGCCGAAGGCAAACGCGTAGCGATGGTGGGCGACGGCGTGAACGACGCGCCGGCGCTGGCGACCGCCGACGTGGGCATCGCGATCGGCGCGGGTACCGAGGTGGCGGTGGAGGCCGGCGACATCGTGCTCGTGCGCTCGGACCCGCGCGATGTGGCCTCGATCGTGTCGCTCTCGCGGGCGACCTACCGCAAGATGGTCCAGAACCTCTGGTGGGCGGCGGGATACAACATCCTCGCCATCCCGCTCGCAGCGGGTGTGCTTGCCGCGCAGGGCTTCACACTCTCCCCCGCCGCAGGCGCGGTGCTCATGAGCGCGAGCACGGTGATCGTTGCGGCGAATGCGCAGCTGCTTCGGCGGTGGCGCCCCGAGAGCTGATCGGTGCCAACATATCACTTGCGTTATCACATCACACATGCGTTATACTCGCAGCATGGCACCGCTGTCTGACATCGGATCACAGCTGGTCGCAGCGCGGCAGACTGCCGGAATCACCCAGGCGGAGCTCGGCCGGCGCGTCGGCGTGGCTCAGCCACAGGTTGCACGTTGGGAGGCGGCCGACTACCGCAACGTGGCCCTCGAACGCGTGAGCGCGGTGGCCGAAGCACTCGAGGTGCAGCTCGGCGAGCAGCCGCTCCTCGCGGCCGAGCCGATCACTACCTACGAGACCACTCTACCAGGCGCCGATGCCGAAGCCCTGCGTGCCCTTGCGCGCACGCGCACCTCGCCCGCGGCGCTGGCCGCATTCGCGCGCACCCACGGCATCGACCGGCTCGAGCTCTTCGGCTCCGTGTTGAGGCCCGACTTCGCGCCGGAGAGCGACGTGGACGTTCTCGTGACCTACGCGCCCGATCGAGTGCCATCGCTCTTCGGGCTTGTCGACCACGAAACCGAACTCGCCGGCCTGTTGCGCCGTCGGGTGGACCTCGTCTCGCGGCGTGGCATCGAGCGCAGTGAGAATACGATACGGCGCGAGGCGATCCTCACGACGGCGCGGACGATCTATGCGCGACCCTGAAGCCAATCTGGCCGATATCGCGGTGTACGCTCGCCGCGCCGTGGCCTACGTGGATGGCATGTCCCTTGCCGAGTTCGCGCGCAACACGGGTGTCCAGGACCAGGTGATTCGCTGCCTCACCGTGGTCGGAGAGGCCGCCCGCAGAACGCCCGAGGGACTCCGCTGCCGGTTCCCCGATGTCCCGTGGTCTGTGATGATCGCGACGCGCAACCGGCTCGCCCATGAGTACGACGGCATCGACATCGAAACGGTCTGGCTGACGGTGACCGGCGATCTGCCCGGCGTGCTGCAGCAGCTCGAGGTGTATCTGCCCGAAGCGTAGGTGCCGCGCGCCTCTACGACGCCGCCGGCGCTGCCTTCTTCTTCCGCCGCCGAGGTTTGTGCTTCACCTTCGGCGCCGCGGCATGGGCCGCTTCGACGACTGCCGGTTCACGGCGCTTGTCGAAGTCCTCGACGATCTCGCCGAAGACGGCCGTGGCGTACTCCTGCCGCCAGTCTTCGAGCGACATGTAGAACATCGGGTAGAACGCCAGGCCCATCGCCATGGTGAGGTCGACCACGCTGCCGAGGATCGCCGGGCGCTCGATCATCAGATCGATCACCTCGGGGTTCACGAAGTCCTGCGAGCAATCGGGTGGCATCAGCATGAGCGACCGCTCGCCCGTGCGCACCACGATGTCGTAGAGGTAGTTGCCGTCGCCGAGAAGCGCGATGCTGTAGTCGCCCACGGCGTCGCCGAAGCGCCGCGCCCACGCGTGCTCTTCGCGCTCGAGCCCCCAGATGCGCGCAAGGCTCTCGAAGTCCAGACTCATCGGCATCGGGCAGCGCGGAAGCTCCTTGATGACTTCCCGCACGTTCGCGCAGGTGACGAGCGTGCGTGACGGGACCTGTTCGGCAAGGACGCCGAGCGCGAGACTTGCCTCGAGCCAGGACGTGGCGTTCAGAAGGATCCGGGTGAGGTCCGGGTCCGCCTCAAAGTGCGGGCGGAGGGCGGTGAGCATAGGTTGGACGGCGCGCATGAATGACCTCGAGGAATCGTGGAACCTGGCACCCATGCTATCGGCCCGCGGTTCGCGCGCGTTGAGAGCCGTCCGCCAGACGAGTGTGCGCTGACAGACAGGTCGGGCGACGGGCGGTGCGGCGGGGCTAGAACTCCAGCCCCGCCACCCGCTCGAACACCACGCCCGCCCTCGCGAGGAACGCGTGCGGGTCGAAGATCGCGTCGAGCTGCTCGGCGCTCAGCACGCACTCGGCATCCGCCTCGAGCCGCTGGCGGTACGTGAGGCCCTTGCGCGCGTGCTGGATGTCGTCCCAGACAGCCATCGCGTTTCGCTGCACCACGAGGTACGCGTCCTCGCGCTTCATGCCGGCGTCCACGAGCTCGAGCAGCACGCGGCTCGAGTAGATGAGCCCGCGAGTCTTCTCGAGATTCGCGAGCATGACCTCCGGATACACCACGAGGCCGTCGAGGATCCACTCGAGCTTGGCGAGAATGTAGTCGGTGGCGATGAAGCTGTCGGCAAGCACCACGCGCTCGGCCGAGGAGTGCGAGATGTCACGCTCGTGCCACAACGCCACGTTGTCGAAGCCCACCTGAGCGTTGGCCTTCACCACGCGCGCCAGGCCGCACACGCGCTCAGCGGTGATCGGGTTGCGCTTGTGCGGCATCGCACTCGAGCCCTTCTGGCCCGCGGTGAACGGCTCTTCGGCTTCGATCGTGTCGCTCTTCTGCAGCGCGCGGATCTCGGTGGCGATCCACTCGGCGGTGGCGGCCACGGTGGCGAGCACGGCGAGTGTGTGTGCATGCCGGTCGCGCGCGATCACCTGCGTAGACGCCGGATCCGGCGTGAGGCCGAGCTTGTCGCAGACGTACTCCTCCACGAACGGATCGATGTTGGAGTACGAGCCCACGGCGCCCGAGATGGCGCCCCACGCGCACGAGTACTGCCGCGTGGCGATGAGCCGGCTTTCGGCACGCTTGAGCGCCTGGGCCCACGCAGCCCACTTCATGCCGAAGGTCATCGGCTCGGCGTGGACGCCGTGCGTGCGGCCCACGCAAAGGGTGCCGGCGAACTCCTGCGCCCGGCGCACGCAGATGCGACCGAGGCGGCGGACGTCTTCGATGATGATGTCCTGCGCCTGCGTCATCTGGTAGCACAGCGCGGTGTCGCCGAGGTCACTCGACGTCATCCCGTAGTGCACCCAGCGGCTGGGCTTGGGGTCATCCGCGCCGTAGCCAGCATCGATGTGCTCGGCCATGTTCGTGAGGAATGCGATCACGTCGTGGTTGAGCGTGGCCTCGAGCTCGTTGATGCGCTCCACCTCAAAGGCGGCGCGCTCAGCGATGATCGCCACGTCTTCGGCGGGCATCACGCCGAGTTCCACCTGCGCCTCGCACGCGAGAACCTCGATCCGCTTCCAGATCTCGAACTTGTTCTCGAGGTCCCAGATGGCGCCCATCTCGGGACGGGTGTAGCGATCGATCATCGGAAGCCCCCTCACGCGGCGCGAACGTCACGCGCCCATTATGGCAGAGGGCGGAGCATGGCAGCGACCCGCTGGCGCACGCCGAGTGCACCCGCGCGCAGGTCAGTCCTCGTAGCGCGTGTTCCACTCGGCCCGATAGGCGTCATGCTCGGCATCGGTCGGGTAGCTCTCGGTGTCGGGGTAGGAGGCTGGAAGCGCAGCGTCAGCTCGTCGCCACCGCCCCGTCGTGGACGCTTATGCTTCCTTAAGGAACAGAATACGTTGTTCCACCCCGCGGAACAACGTCCGCCCATCCCTGGCTCTCCACCACGAGGCAGGCGTCGTTCAGCACACCACCGAGCGCATGACGCTTTTCGCGTGCTACAATCTCGCACCTAGGGCCCTTAATCGAGACGCGACCGCGCAGGCGGCGTGTACCCGAGGGAGCACGAGATATGAAGCGCACCATGCTCGGCGGCAAGATCCACCGCGCCGTCGTCACCGAAGCGAACGTGGACTACGAGGGCAGCGTCTCGATCGACGAGGACTTGCTCGTTGCCGCGAACATCCTGCCGGGCGAGGCGGTCCACATCTGGGACGTCACCAACGCCGAGCGCCTCACCACCTACGCCATCGCCGCCCCCCGCGGGAGTGGCGCCGTGTGCGTGAACGGCGCGGCGGCGCATCTCGTGCGCGAAGGTGACCTCGTGATCATCGCGTCGTTCGTGGAGCTCGAGGACGCCGAGGCCCGCACCTGGGCACCGCGTGCCGTGTTCGTGGACGTCGGCAACCGCGCCGTCGAGGTCCGCGCCGAAGAGGCGTTCCGCGCGCACTAGCGTTCGCGAACCCTGGCCGCTTCGGGTATCATTGCCCGCCGAAGGGGAGTAGCTGCCCGGCATCGCAGCCGGGAGGCAGGCCGTCATCACGGGCACCCCAGCCCCGGCCCTGCTGCGCGGAACACCTCGCGTGCGAGACCTTCAGGATCGTTCGTGTCCTGACCCGCTGCGCACAGGAGGACGCATGTCCAGGCCCGTTCCACTCGACCCCTCGGCCATCGACCCGAAGTATGTCGTCGACGCCGCTTCCACGCTCGAGCCTGCCGAGGTGCTTACCCGCCTCGACGTATCGCCCGACGGCCTCACCCAAGCCGAAGCGAACGCCCGGCTCGAGGCCATCGGCCCCAACGAACTGCCGGAGGGCGAGAAGCACACGATCTTCGGCATGATCGTGAGCCAGTTCAAGGACTTCCTGATCCTGCTGCTCATCGCAGCAGCGATCATCTCCGGCCCGCTGCTTCACGAGTGGGCGGATACGATCGCCATCCTCGTGATCGTGGTGCTGAACGCCGTGATCGGCGTGTTCCAGGAGTACCGCGCCGAGCGCGCGATGGAGGCGCTCCGCGAGATGGCCGGCACCGTGGCATCCGTGCGCCGCGACGGCCGCGTCTTCGAGCTCCCCGCAAGCGAGCTCACCGTTGGCGACATCGTGCTGCTCGACGCCGGGCGCGTGGTGCCCGCCGACCTGCGTCTCATCGAGGTGGCATCGCTCAAGATCGCCGAGGCCGCGCTCACCGGCGAGTCGCTGCCGGTGGAGAAGCAGGTGCTGCCCATCGAGGAGGCCGATGCACCTCTCGGCGACCGCACCTCAATGGCGTACAAGGGCACGCAGGTCGTGTACGGCCGCGGTGCCGGTGTGGTGATCGCAGTCGGTCTCGGCACCGAGATCGGCAAGATCGCCGGACTGCTCGGCTCGAAGTCCGACCAGACCACGCCGCTGCAGAGGCGCCTCGCCGCCTTCGGGCGCACGCTCGGCATCGTGGCTATCGGCCTCACCGGCATCGTGTTCGCCATCGGCATGATGCGCGGCGAGGACGTCGTGACCATGTTCATGACCGCCGTGAGCCTGGCGGTGGCGGCCGTGCCCGAGGCACTGCCGGCGATCACCACCATCGCGCTCGCGTTCGGCGCGAGCCGCCTGGTGAAGGCAAGCGTGCTCGTGCGCAAGCTTCCCGCGGTGGAGACGCTCGGCTCGGTCACCTACATCTGCACTGACAAGACCGGCACACTCACCGTCAACAAGATGACGGTCGAGAACGTCGCAGCAGGCGACACGAAGCCCGGTGCACTCGAGCAGAACGGCTCGGCCGGCGAAGGGTGGCACTGGCTCGCACACGCCTTCTCGCTCTCCAACGACGTGAGCGGCGAGGGCGACAAGCTTGTGGGAGACCCCACCGAAGTGGCCTTCTACGTCGCGGCCGAGAAGGCGGGCTTCACCAGAGCCACGCTCGACACGGAAATGCCGCGCTCGGGCGAGATGCCGTTCGACTCGGACCGCAAGCTGATGACCACCGTGCACGCGCTGCCTGAAGGCGGCTACGTCTCGTTCACCAAGGGCGCCGCCGAGGCGATCGTGGAGCGGGCCGTGGACGCGATGGGCGGCGACGGCGCGCGGGTCGCGCTCGACGCGGATGCCGCTGCCGCCCTCGTGGAGCAGTGGTCGGAGCAGGGCCTGCGCGTCCTCGCATTCGGCATGCGCAAGCTCGACGAGCTTCCTGCCGATCACGAGATGGCTGACCTCGAGAGCGAGTTGACCGTGATCGGCTACGCAGGCCTCGTGGACCCGCCACGCGAGGAGGCGGCGGCTGCGGTCTCCGAATGCAAGATGGCCGGCATCATCCCTGTGATGATCACCGGCGACCATCCCGCCACCGCACTCGCGATCGCCAAGCGCCTCGGCATCGCGGACCACAAGGAGCAGATGATCACCGGCCCCGAGCTCGACGCGCTCTCGCTCGAGGACTTCGAGGGTCGCGTGGAGGGCATCCGCGTGTACGCACGCGTGGCACCCGAGCAGAAGCTCAAGATCGTGCAGGCGCTCCAGGACCGCGGCGAGTATGTGGCGATGACGGGCGACGGCGTGAACGATGCGCCCGCGCTCTCCAAGGCCGACATCGGCGTGGCCATGGGCATCACCGGCACGGACGTGGCCAAAGAGGCCTCGGACATGGTGCTCCTCGATGACAACTTCACGTCGATCGTGGGTGCGGTCAAGGAAGGCCGCCACATCTTCGACAACATCCGCAAGTTCATCAAGTACGCGATGGCCGCCAACTCCGGCGAGATCTGGACGATCCTGCTCGCCCCGCTCGTGGGCCTGCAGATCCCGCTGCTGCCGATCCACATCCTGTGGGTCAATCTCGTGACCGACGGCCTGCCCGGTCTGGCGCTCTCGAGCGAGCCCGCCGAGAAGAACATCATGCGCCGGGCGCCGCGCGCGCCCAACGAGAGCATCTTCGCCGATGGCCTCGGCATCCACATGATCTGGGTGGGCCTCGTCATGGGTGCCGCCACACTGTTCACGCAGGCGCTGTTCGACACGCCGGGCCACGAGACGCACTGGCAGACCATGGTCTTCACCGTGCTGTGCCTGAGCCAGATGGGCCACGTGCTCGCCGTGCGTTCGGACCGCGAGTCGTTCTTCAAGCAGGGCTTCAAGTCGAACCTGCCGCTCACGGGTGCCGTCATCCTGACGTTCATCCTCCAGCTGGGAACCATCTACATCCCCGTCGTGAACGAGAAGGTCTTCAAGACCCAGCCGCTCACGTGGGACGAGCTGCTCATCGCGCTCGCGATCTCGAGCGTGGTGTTCTGGGGCGTGGAGCTGGAGAAGCTGATCAAGAGGCGGATCGACGCCAGGAACGCTGCGGTGGCTCCGGTCTAGGTTTCGAGCCACTCCAGCAACTCGGCTATGCGCCGCCCGTCCGCACCTTCGGCGAGCGGCGCAGCTGCTTCCAACAGCGCCCGAGCGCGAACACGTTCGGCCGCCGCCTCGGCATCACGGCCCAGCATGCCGAGCGCGTCCGCCCGGGCGACAAGCAGTTCGGCGAGCATATGCGTGCGGAACGTGTCCAGCCCACCGCCGGCCGAGAGGAGTGTGACCAGACCTTCGCCGGAGAGCGCGTCGATCACGTCGGCGCCGGTGTCGAGCAGCTCCTCTACCGCCTCGCGGGAGAGCGCGATCGCGTCGTCGGGGCGGTGCTCGCGCAGCGCCGCGATAAGGCGGCGCAGCACGTCGCCCATCTGCTCGATCTGCCGCAGCAGCCAGTCGGTCTGGTACACGCTAGTCCTTGCGATCTGTGAAGCCCACGTCCCGGTGCTTCCCGTCGCACAGCGGCTTGTTGCGCGATTCACCGCAGCGGCACAGCGTGCAGTGCTCCGTGGAGTGTCCCTCCGAAGAGGGTTCGCCGAGCACCGCCACACCTCCCTGCACGAAGTACGGGCCTTCGGCTGACGCGATCACGACCGGCGAGCGTTCGTCGTAGTCGCGGTACAGCACGCCATCGACAGTGCAGCTGAGTGCGCCCGAGGGACACTTACGGCAGAGCGCGATGATCTCCTCGACGGTGGCGCCGTCGGGATCGACCCACGGACGCTTGCTGCGATCGAACACCGAGGGGAGTTCGAGCACGCAGTACTCGACGTGCGCGCACAGCGCGCGGTTATCGTGGATGGTCACACGCTTGCCCACGTGGTCGACGAGTGCTCCGGCTCCAGGCTTCCACTTCTTCGCGCCCGAGAAGCCGGACAGCACATGCGACCCGTCACAGAAGGGCTTGCGTTCGGACCCCCCGCACCGGCAGAGCAGTGCGCTCTCGCGGATGGGGATCTCGGCGCGGTCCGGGCCTTGAAGCGTGCCCTGATGCCCGGGGTCGACCCCACGGCGATAGCGAAGCGGGCCATCCTCGGTCGGCTCGATGTGCGGATCCTCGTGGGTTTCGTCACTCATGTCCTGCTCGCTCTCTCCCTCGGCACCCGACACTGCGAGCATACCAGGCGCGCCCGTGTATCCTCGGCGTACTGCTCGCACCCACCATGGGGAGGCACTGTGTCACTCGGCAGCGATCCGCGCCGGGGTGGATCGACACCACCGCCCGCTCCTCGAACTCGGCTCCGCAGCCGAGTGGCGGATATGGCTGGCGGCCGAACCGCGAGCGGAAGCCGGATTCGCCACGCTGCCCGGTTCCGCCAAGGAGATGGCCCTCGCTGAGAACCGTCAGCCCGCCTCCCCATCAGCTCACGGCGGACCTGAACGACCGCTCGCAAGTCGCCGCGCATGCTCCCCGACGTCGAGTGGCCACGCTTCGGTCCGCTCACCGAACGCAGCATCATCCCCCGCGTAGAGCGCCCGCACCGCATCCTCGAAGCCCGGCAGATCGCCCGCCACCGCGTTCATGAAACGGAACGCCGCCTCCTGGGCACGTCGCCTCACTTCGGCGCCGTCGTCGCTGCGGCGCGCCTCGTCCACCAGCCGCCGGATCGCCGCCGAGGCACCGCCCGGCTGCGCCGACACTCATGTGCACCTTCCGGCCGACCGTTCCGACCGCTCGGCCGGAAGCAGCGCCGCCTACCGTCGGTGTGGGGCATAATCACACGAAACCGCCCTCTGGGCGGACGTCCTGTCCCCTGTCGAGAGGAGTCATCTCCATGAGTCTCAAGGGCACCCGAACCGAGCAGAACCTGCTCAAGGCCTTCGCCGGCGAGAGCCAGGCGCGCACGCGCTACACCTACTTCTCGAGCGCGGCCAAGAAGGAGGGCTACGAGCAGATCGCAGCCATCTTCATGGAGACCGCCGAAAACGAGCGTGAGCACGCCAAGGTCTTCTTCAAGTACCTCGAGGGCGGCATGGTCGAGATCACGGCCATGTACCCCGCAGGCGTCATCGGCACGACCGCCGAGAACCTGCTCGCGGCCGCGAATGGTGAGCACGAGGAGTGGGGCGAGCTCTACCCCGAGTTCGCACGGGTCGCCGAGGAAGAGGGCTTCCCGAAGGTGGCCGAGTCGTTCCGCGAGATCGCGGAGGTCGAGGAGAAGCACGAGGCCCGCTACCGCAAGCTCCTCAGCAACGTCGAGAACGGCACCGTCTTCAAGCGCGACACCGTCGTTCGCTGGAAGTGCCGCAACTGCGGCTACATCCACGAAGGCACCGAGGCCCCGGACCTCTGCCCGGCGTGCGCCCATCCGCAGGCCTACTACGAGATCTTCGTCGAAACGTACTAGGCGTCTGTGACGCTCATGGGCGGCCCGTCCCGGAGCGATCCGGCGGCGGGCCGTTTCGTGTCTCTACATCCGCTGCAGCAGTTCATCGGCCGCGCGCACCGTCTGGAGGAGCTGCTCCTCCGGCGTGCACGTGGCGGGCGTGTCACCCGGCTGCTCCCCGTAGTCGCCGAAACCGGCGTGGTTGCCGCCAGAGATCGAGACCCGAAAGGCGTTCTCCGGGAGGAGCGCGCGGCCCGCCACCCAGTTCTCGCGATCAAGCACGCCGTCCAGGGTCGCGGTCACGTCGGTCACCGAGACGCCGCTGCCGCTCAAGTCGGCGCCTGACGGCGGATAGGCCGCAAGCAACAACAGGCCCTCCACCTCGGATTGCGGGGTGTCGGCTATGTACTGCGCCGCCATCGCACCTCCCAGGGAGTGCCCGCCCACGGCCCACCGGGTGACCGCGGCAAGCTGCGGGGAGGCGATCACATCGTTCGCCGCGCCCACCTCGAGCACGGCGAACGAGAGCGGCACGTCCACGACCACCACCGCATGTCCTTCGGCGGCAAGAGCGCGCGCGAACGGCGCGTACGAGCGAGCGTCGACCCGCCCGCCGGGGTAGAAGACGAGACCGGTCGCAGGCACGCCCCACTCGGATTCGGGCAGGAAGACCCAGCCGTGATCGGTGTGCGTGACGGAGACGCCGTCTCCGCTCTCGAGAGCCGTCAGGGCGCGCTCGCCCGGGCCGAGCGGCGGATGCGCCCACACGAGGAAGGCTGCGGCGGCGAGCGCGAGCACAAGCGCGCCCGACGCGAGCGCCCGAAGGAGTGCGCGCTTCAGCCCCGCACCCCGGTCCGCATCACCCGCCCGTACTCCTCGCATCGCCCACCTCGTCTCGCCTGCCCGCTCAGAACAGTCTAGCGCGGCGAGAGACAGCACGGATCTCTCCACAGCATCACCACATCCCCCCGACACGTGGCGCACGTCGCAGTCCTAACGTCGGTGGCAAAGCGCAGTCGTTCGAGAAGAGGGTGGGATGTCACGCACGAAAGGGATCAAGCGGTACCGCGCGTGGATCGCGGCAGGTGTGCTGGTTGCAGTCGCCGGCACGGCGTTCGCGCTGTGGCGTGGCGCGGACTCGGTCCAGCGAAGGCGATCGTCCTCGCCGTAGCAGTACTGGTGCTTGTCGGTGGCGCGTTCTGGGGAGGCGCCCTTTACCAGGGCTCGAAGGCGCCGACGGGCTTTGCCGGAACCGGCGAGGCGATGGGCATGCGCGGCGGCCCGATGGCGGATCTCACCGAGGACGAGCAGGCAGAACTCGAGGGCATGACCGCTGAGGAACGGCAGGCATGGATACAGGAGAACATGGGCGAGATGGGTCAGGGAGGCCCGGCCCGCGGCGGCAACCTCGAAGGCGAGGTCATCGAGGTGGCCGACGACACCATCACCATCTCGGTGGACAGCGGATCCCAGACCATATACATCGACGAAAGCACCGTCGTGGCATACGTCGAGGGTGCGGGTGAACTCGCGGCCGGTGCGACCGTGATGGTCCAGGCCGACCCGACGACCGACGGCGTCACGACCGCGACGCTCGTGGCCGTGCTGCGGTAGCGAGCCGGGGGACGGATCCCCCGTGCCTACACCGGACGCTCGGCGTCCGCCGACTGCGATCTCTCGTCCCGGAGAGTACAGTACCTTCGCCAGGATCACCCGGCGGGCGCGCTGTGCTGGAACCGCGGCCGGCGCTACTCGGCGCCGACCGTGAGGATGATCCCAAGCACGTTCGGCTCGTCCTCTGACATCGAGATGACAGCTTCCATGTCGTCCTTCTCGACGACGAGTTGCGCCATGTCGCTCTCGGTGGTCATCAGAAGATCGCTCGTGATCGTCCAACCTTCATCGGCGACCTCGGCCTTGTACCACTCGTACACTGTCGTGATGTCGTCTTCGGTCGTGAGGTTGACGTAGTAGGTCGTCGAGCCGCCGCTCGACATGCTCGTGGCCGAGTCGACCTCGGAGTCATCGTAGATGGGCATGTCTTCCGGGAAGTCGTCGGGGAGCTCGCGCGTGTCGCCGCTGATGCTGACGGCGCCGTCATCGGTCTCGATCGTGACGTTCTCGCCGTCGACCTCAACGTCCGCGCCGACGATACCTCCGGCGATCTCCTCACCGACCTCCTCACCGATCTTCTCGTCGATGCTCTGGCAGCCCACCAGTCCGAGCGCGAGTGCGAGAATCAGTCCGACGCTCAGCAGCTTCTTGACCATCAGTCCCCCTTTGACCATCTAGCACGTCCGTCTGGAATCAAGCGCGGCGTGTCCGTCCCATGCACGCCACCTCGTTCCCCGTCCCTGAATGGGCATATACCCGCCACGAGAGGGGTGACCCACATGATAGCAAGCCTGATGACCACGAGACCCGCGACCGTCGCCTACCTTCCGATGCTCGGGCCGTACACTCAGATACCCGATGGGTTCGGGCGACTCTACGGGTGGATCGAAGCCCACGGATACAAGGCGACCGAGATGCCGACCGCCGTCTACTTCAACATACCGGCGGATGAGAATGCATCCGATGCCGTATGGGAGCTTCAGGCCCCGGTCGAGGAGGACCTGGCTGAGACCCCCCCGGACGAGAGTGGCATCGGCGTGCGAGGCGTACCGGCGATGGACGTGATCTCGGCGGTGCACAAGGGGCCATACGACAGCGTCCTGCCCACCTACCAGGCGCTCTGGGTATGGATCGAGGACAACGGCTACGAGCCGTGCGGCCCGCCCATGGAGCGCTACCTGAACGACCCGGGCGAAGAGCACCCCGATGAGTACCTGACCGAGATCCTCATGCCGGTGAAGAAGGCATGACTGCGCAGAGCGAGATTCCGCCAGTGACCATCCCGTGTCTGACCGCCAAGTCCGGCGAGCGCAACGGTCTGCGCGAGCGGTATCTGCCTGACTATCCGCAGCTCCACTACAAGGACAAGCCCGGCTGGCTGCGCTTCGGCTATCCGCTCCCGTACAACTCCGACGCGCTCGAAGCGGTGCGCGCGGCGGCGGACGGGCAGATGCGCTGGAAGCTCCGCGACCTGCTTGCGATCGTGAAGCCGAAGAGTCCTTCGGCCATTACCAGCTACCGCGGCGCGCTACAGATCAGACCCTTCGGCACGTAGCGCTCGATGAAGAAGCCGCGCCACACCTTCACTCGGTCCCCGACGCGCTCCACGACGGGCTCGGCAGCATCCATCGGCACGTCGAGGACGACGTCGTCGCGTCGCGGGTGGTTGGGGTCGTAGACGCGCACGATCGCGCGCTCGTCGCCGAAGTCGGCCGCGTACGCGAGGACCTGGTGATTGCTGGTGATGCGCGGCAGGCTGAGCCCGCTCACCATGCCGAGCGGCACGGGGCGCCCGCTGCGCAGGGCGTCGAACAGCGCCAGGAGCTCGCGCCGTGTGGCCACGCCGATGCCGAACAGGCTTGCCGTCGGCAGGTACGTGAAGCGCACGAACTCGGCGAGGTTCCCTCCAAGGCCGACGACGACGCTGTCGAATTGGCGTTGGAAGATCGCGCGGGCGAGCGGACTGTCATGTGCGGGAAGCGCGCGCGCCATCGCTTCGGGGCCGAGTGACCTGCCGGCCGCGAAGGCGTCGAGCGCTGCGAACACCATGCCACCGCACCGGCCACGCGAAGGGATCACGCCGGCGAGCGTGTCCTTCCACGTGTTGGGGAAGCCGAAGCCGTGCACTGACGGGCGGAAACCGGTGTCGAGCTGCATCGCGGCCACCTGACACTAGGGTGCGGATCACTCGATGATAGCGCGGCGATGCGGGCATCTGGTTCATCGACTTCTGCACATGCCACTGCTGTTCCTACTCGCCGACGCTTCCACCCACTTCGCGCTCCGCAAGCGGACCGGCCTGCAATACGCGAGCGAGCGGTTCCGGCGGCTCGGCGTGCTCCGCGTCCGTAGTCCGTCGGCGCTTCTCCGGTAGCGTCTTCTCCTACAGGGAGAATTCCCCCTGGGCCACCACTCGAGCGCTCCCGCCCACCTCCACGCGCGTCACGCCGTTAGGCCCGCCTTCGGCGCACGCGTACAGCGTGCTCGGCCGGCCGATCTCGGCGCCCTGCGAGATCTCGATCTCCTCGCCCCACGCGATGCGGCCATGCCGCGCGAGGTGCACCGCAAGCGGCCCCGCTGCCGAGCCGGTGGCCGGGTCCTCGGC
>JBASOJ010000109.1:0-6962 GCA_049658145.1 Coriobacteriia bacterium | reverse complement strand
GTGCAAGCCTGCACCCGTCGCATCGCGGATCTCGCGGCCGGCACCAGTCGCGCCCCACGAGCCAGGCGGCCAGATCGAGCGTGCCCGGCGCATCCGGACAGGCCCGCCGCGCCGCAGCCCGGATGGCCTCTGGCCTATCCTCATCGGCCATCCCCGTGCGGAGGAACACGCGGCGGACGTGGACGTCGTAGGCCACCGACCCGCACTCGGCACCGGTCATCGGCACGCCGAAATGGCGACGGAGGATCTCCACCGCCATCGCCGCCTTCTTCTCCCCCACGCCATCGAACGCCATGAGGCGCTGCGTGATATCGAGCACGTGGGAACCCGGTTCCCAGATGCGCGCCGCCGAGCCGGCGTACTCTACTGTCACCCGGCGGGCAGCCGAGCAGATCCACACCGGGAGCGTGTGCACGAACCGGTGCAGAGCGGGCGGTGATGCGACCGCCGAGGCCACCGCATCCTCCTCGCGAGCGATGCGGTCGAGGTCCAGATGTCCGAGCCGCTGCGAAAGCAGGTAGGGCCCCGCCCAGGCGCGCTCGGCAGGGATGCCCTGGGTGAACAGGATGCCGAGAAGGAACGCCTCGGACGACCTCTTGATGAGCGCATCGGCCTCGGGCAGGTCGGTGAATGCGCCTTCCGCCTGCGCGGCGCCGGCCGAGGCCAACTCCTCGCCGTAAGCGCGAAGCAGCCGGGCGACCCGTTCGGCCGCCGGGTCCATCAGCGTCGCGGTCCGTTGGTCAGGAAGAACACGCAGCGCGTGCACGTCTCCTTCGCTGCGGCGTCGAAGTCGGCCGTAGGGTCGAAGATGAGTGCGGGATCACCCGTCACCTGGTGCGTCGGGCGCTCGCACATCGCGTAGTGGCAGCCGAGCGGGCACTGCTCGTTCGGATCGATCGCGTGAGGGCATCGCTCCCGCATCTCGTCATCGCACCCTCGGTTGGACCAGCATGCCACCGACGAACTCCTTCCTGTCGCCTTCGCGCGCAGGCTGCTATTGTATCCGCACAGCGCCCTCGCGCGAACCCGCTGCCGCACCGCATCGCCCAGAGTACGCACGCAGCCGAGCGATCCGCATCTGAAGGTGAGGACATGGCCCTACCCGCGAGCGAACACTACGCCACCATCGTCGTCGGCGCTGGTCCCGCAGGTGTACTCGCGGCGTATCACGCCGCCGAGCGCGGTGCCGTTCTGCTGGTAGAAGCCAGTTCCCTCCCCCGCGACAAGAGCTGCGGCGGGATGCTGCACCACCTCTCGCTCGAGACGCTGCGCCCCTACGGCGAGGTACCCGAGAGCATCGTCAGCACGCCCCGGACGATCAACTTCCGGTATCACGACTGGGACCGCGGTATCCGCAAGGTCACCTCGCTCGAGTTCCTCAACGTCAGCCGTGCGGGCTTTGATGAATGGATGCTCAGCCTGCTTCCCGAAGACGTCGAGGTCGTGGCCAGGGCGTCGCTCACCGGATTCGTCCAGGACGACGACCGGGTCACCGCGTCGATCACCGTCGATGGCGAAGCCGTCGAGGTCACCGCGGACCTCCTCATCGGCGCGGACGGCGCCCGGTCCCAGGTGCGCCGGACCCTCGGCCTCCGCGATTCGGCGAGCTACGTCACGCTTCAGGACTTCGTCACGATCTCGTCACCGATCGAGCCCTACTTCGACTGCATCTACATGCGCGATATCGGTGACGAGTTCGGCTATGCGTACGTAGTGCCGAAGGGAGACGTGGCACTGATCGGCTCGGTCTTCTATCCGCACACAAAGCGACCATGGGAGAAGCACGACCGCGTCGTCTCGCTCCTCCGCGAGCGGATTCCGCAGTTAGGAGAGAGGGTGCACCGCGAGTCGGCGGCGGCGCCCTACCTGCGCTCGCCGGACGACATCCTCCCCGGACACGGGCGCGTGCTGCTCGCGGGCGAAGCGGGCGGATTCATGTCGCCGTCCTCAGGCGAGGGGATCTCCTACGCGCTGCGCACCGGCCGGGACGCCGGACTCGCCGCAAGCGGGGATCCCACCCACGCGCTCGATCGGTGCCTTGAGCTCACCGAGCCCATCCGTGCCGACATCAGGCGCCGATTCCGCTGGCTGCCGTTCATGGAGTCCCGAACCGGCAAGTACCTCGCGGGCTTCGTGCCAACCCCGATCGTCAGCCGCGTGACCCAGGGCCTCTAACGGGTCTTCCGGTACGAGCGACTCGGCGTCGGCTCGACCTGTCCCTGGTACCTGCTGCCGAGGCCCGGCGACCCGTACGGACGATCCACGGGCGTCGTCATACGCATGAACGAGATCTGCCCGATGGCCATGCCTGGTGTGAGCACGATCGGCAGGTTGGCCACGTTCGAGAGTTCGAGCGTGAGCGTGCCGTCCCAACCGGGATCGATGTAGCCGGCCGTCGAGTGGATCAAGAGGCCGAGCCTGCCGAGCGACGACTTGCCCTCCAGGCGGGCCACGATGTCCCGCGGAAGGGCGACGTGCTCGATCGTGGCGCCAAGCGCGAACTCGCCCGGATGCAGCACGAACGGCTCTCCCGCCGAAGCCTCGACCATATCCATGAGACCGCGCTGCTCCACCGCGGGGTCGATGTACGGGTACCGCGAGTTCCGGAACACCTGGAACCGGGACCCGAGATGCAGGTCGACGCTGGACGGCTGGATGTCGGCCGGGTCGCACGGATCAACGACGATCCTGCCGGCGGCCATCTCCTCGGCTATCGAACGGTCTGAGAGCACCATCGCGCCGGCCCTACGCGCACTTGCTGAAGCCGCACGCGCGACACACGGCACAACCGCTCTCGTGCTCGAGCGCACCGCCGCACTCGGGGCACGCGCCCGCGAGGTTCACCAGTTCGTCGGTGTTCTTGGAGACCATCGTGGAGGCCGTGCCCGTCTCCATCCACTCAAGGTAGTGCTCCATCGCGATTCCGACCGCGTCAGCACACGAGAGCACCTTCCCGCCCTGGGCCCAGGCCGGGCTGGGGCACCGGATGCCGCGCAGGTGCTTCAGTATCGCCTGCGGATCGACGCCGGCCCGCAACGAGACCGAGATCATGCGCGACAGCGCCTCGGACTGGCTTGCAGCACAGCCGCCCGACTTGCCCATCTGCGTGAAGACCTCACACAAGCCCTGCTCGTCCGAGTTGATGGTGACGTAGAGGTTTCCACAGCCGGTCTGGATCTTCTCGGTGCGGCCCATGGTGACCGAGGGACGCGGACGTGGCTCGATCTCGCCGTGACGGGCGGGCTCGGCTGACGCACCTGGCTTCGTCGTCTTGCCGGTCGAGAGGACCTGGTTCTCCTTGCTACCATCGCGATAGATCGTGACACCTTTGACGCCAAGCTCGTGCGCCAGGTCGTAGACGTGACGCACGTCCTCGATGGTGGCTTCGTTGCCGAAGTTGACGGTCTTGGACACCGCATTGTCAGTCGACTTCTGGAAGGCCGCCTGCATCCGGACGTGCCACTCGGGAGCCACCTCGTGGGCGGTCACGAACACGTTCTGCACCTCGGCGGGGACACCCTCGACGCCTGCCACCGAGCCATGTTCGGCGATCAGCGCCATAAGCTCGCGGCTGTAGAAGCCCTGCTTGACCGCCAGGTCCTCGAACAGCGGATTGACCTCGATCAGCCGGTCGTTATCCATGACGGTACGGACGTAGGAAACCGCGAACAGCGGCTCGATGCCCGAGGAGCAGTTGGCGATGATCGAGAGCGTGCCGGTGGGGGCGATGGTCGTGACGGTGGCGTTGCGCAGCCGGACGCCTTCGGGCGTGTCGTAGATCGAGCCCTCGAAGTTCGGGAAGACGCCGCGCTCGGCCGCAAGCTTCATCGACGCCTGCCGCGACTCGGCCTGGATGAAGCCCATGACCTTCTCACCGAGCGCGATGGCCTCTTCCGAACTGTACGGGATGCCCATCATGATGAGCATGTCCGCCCAGCCCATGACGCCCAGACCGATCTTGCGATTACCGTGCACGAGCTCAGCGATCTTGGGCAGCGGATACTCGTTCACCTCGATGACGTCATCGAGGAAGCGCACGCCACGGTGCACCACGTCGGCCAGCCGATCCCAATCGAGATCCGGGCCACCCTCCGTATAGCGCACGAACTTGGACAGGTTGACCGAGCCGAGGTTGCATGCCTCGTATGGCAGAAGCGGCTGCTCGCCACACGGGTTCGTGGACTCGATCTCGCCGAGCGCCGGAGTGGGGTTGTCGCGATTCATGCGGTCGATGAAGATGATGCCGGGGTCACCCGTGGCCCACGCCATCTCGACGATCAGGTCGTAGACCTCACGAGCATCGCGCTTGCCGACAGGCGCGCCATCACGCGGATTCCGCAAGTCGTACTCCACGCCTGCCGTAACGGCGTCCATGAAGTCCTCGGTGAGCGCGACGGAGATGTTGAAGTTCTGGAAGTCACCATCGAGCTTGCACTTGATGAAGTCGATGATGTCCGGATGATCGATGCGGAGTACGCCCATGTTGGCGCCGCGCCGGGTACCACCCTGCTTGACCGCCTCGGTGGCCTGGTTGAAGACGCGCATGAACGAGATCGGCCCGCTGCTCACGCCCTGCGTGGAGCGCACCTGATCGCCGGCAGGCCGCAGGCGCGAGAACGAGAAGCCCGTTCCGCCACCGGACTTGTGGATGATCGCGGTATCACGCACCGCACCGAAGATCGAGTCCATGGAATCGGCGACCGGCAACACGAAGCACGCAGACAGCTGCTGGAGCTCGCGACCGGCGTTCATCAAGGTGGGCGAGTTTGGCAGGAACTCGAGTGAGGTCATGAGGTCGTAGAAGTCACGCGCCGTCTCGGCCACCTGCTCGGCTGTCGCGCCGAACTTCGCCTCCGCCGAGGCGATGTTCTCCGCGACACGCACGAACATGTCCGAGGGCCGCTCCACAGGATTGCCATCATCGTCCTTCTTGAGGTACCGCTTCTCAAGGACCTTGATGCTGTTAGGGGACAGCGTCTCGTCGATGGTCCGGCAGTATGTTGCGGTGTCCTGCTCGGGCATGATGGCTCCTCCTCGCGGCATGTGAACCTGATACGTCACCACGCCCCCCTCGGGACCCCGGTGACACAAGATGTTGCGTTTTCCAAGAATACAGCCGCTAGATATGGGGTGCAATGCGTAGACACCACGACACGCAACCAAACCGACGAACGGTCGATGTGCGTCTCCGTGCGGCTCGCAGTCCCCCGCATGCGGCACTGGAGCCACGATGAGCGCATGCGGGCATGCGAAAGCGCCGCCCGTCCGGGCGGCGCTTATCGATCGGGCAGCGAGAGCCTAGACCGGCTCGACGCGCACGACCCCGGGCACTTCCTCCTTGAGGACGCGCTCGACACCGTTCGCAAGGGTCAGCTGAGACATCGGGCAACCACGGCATGCACCCTGGAGGGCCACCTTCACGACGCCGTCATCGGTGATCTCAACGAGCTCCACGTCGCCACCGTCGGCTTGAAGGGCCGGCCGGATCTTGTCCAGTGCCGCCTGTACGCGTTCCTTCACGAGGACTCTCCTTCCGTGACGCCCGGCCGTGCGCCGGAGCGTTCATGCTGATCGACGCCCGGAAGCACCCGGGCCGCCCGTGTTAGGCACAGGCGAGATTCTAGCAGAAGGCGTGCCGTTCTCCATGCCGCCGCACAAGCTCCGGCAGCGAACATCCTCAGGAAACGGCAAAGCCGTCGGATGTGTTCAGCGACGTCCTACTCTCCCACGGACTACACCGCAGTACCATCGGCGCTGGAGGGCTTAACTGCCGAGTTCGGAATGGGATCGGGTGTACCCCCTCCGCAATAGCCACTGAACACATCCGACGGCTTCCGCCAGTCGAGTGTTGCGCACTCTTCTGCTGTCAATGATACGGCCTCACGGTGCGTCCCGCACCCTGAGAGCTGCATAGCGAGTCGGAAAAGTTGAATAGAAGATCAAGACCTCGGCCTATTAGTACCGCTCGGCTGAACACATTGCTGTGCTTACACCTGCGGCCTATCAACCTCGTAGTCTACGAGGGGCCTTACCTGGTCAACCCAGTGAGAGACCTCATCTTGAGATGGGCTTCCCGCTTAGATGCTTTCAGCGGTTATCCCGACCGAACGTAGCTAACCAGCAGTGCCGTTGGTCGACAACTGGTACACCAGAGGTTCGTCCATCCCGGTCCTCTCGTACTAGGGACAGCCTCTCTCAAGTCTCTTACGCCCGCGGAGGATAGGGACCGAACTGTCTCACGACGTTCTAAACCCAGCTCGCGTACCGCTTTAATTGGCGAACAGCCAAACCCTTGGGACCTACTACAGCCCCAGGATGCGATGAGCCGACATCGAGGTGCCAAACCCTGCCGTCGATGTGGACTCTTGGGCAGGATCAGCCTGTTATCCCCGGAGTACCTTTTATCCGTTGAGCGACGGCCATTCCACTCTGAGCCGCCGGATCACTAGCACCGACTTTCGTCTCTGCTCGACTTGTAGGTCTCGCAGTCAAGCTCCCTTGTGCGCTTGCACTCTACGATCGATTGCCAACCGATCTGAGGGAACCTTACGCGCGCCTCCGTTACATTTTAGGAGGCGACCGCCCCAGTCAAACTACCCACCTGACACGGTCCCCCACCCGGATAACGGTGTGGGGTTAGACCTCCAGCTTGCCGAGGGTGGTATTCCAAGGTTGGCTCCACCAGGGCTGGCGCCCCAGCTTCAAAGCCTCCCACCTATCCTCTACACGACAAACCAAAGATCAATGTCAAGCTATAGTAAAGGTTCACGGGGTCTTTCCGTCCTTCCGCGGGTAATTCGCATCTTCACGAATAATGCAATTTCGCCGAGTCTACGGTTGAGACAGCGCCCAAGTCGTTACGCCATTCGTGCAGGTCGGAACTTACCCGACAAGGAATTTCGCTACCTTAGGACCGTTATAGTTACGGCCGCCGTTTACTGGGGCTTAGATTCAGAGCTTCG
>JBASOJ010000108.1:0-24353 GCA_049658145.1 Coriobacteriia bacterium | reverse complement strand
CACATCCGGGCTCGCGGGACCCGGACAGCGACCTCCGCGACGCTCAGATGGATGCGATATCGTGGCATGAGGTCGGTTTCGGGGCTTTGAGACCGGCTGGAGGACCTTCGTGAAATATCGAGGCTAGGAGGTCGACGTGAGCAACGAGAACGGTCCTGTCAGCACGAAGCCCGATGGCGGTGACTCCACGGGTTGGGTCGTGCTCGGGGTCGCGCTGGTCGTCGTGGGCGCGGTACTCGGAGCGCAGCAGCTCGGCATCGTGCCGTGGCGGATCGCCACCACATGGGAGTACATGGTCAAGGCGCGCGGCGGCCTCGGTATCGTGCTGGTGGGCATCCTGCTCATCGTGTGGTCGCAGTCGGGTCACCGCTTCACGGCTCCGGCACACGGAACGAAACTCTACCGCTCCCGCGGGGACAAGTGGCTCGCCGGTGTCCTCGGCGGCCTGGCCGACTACTTCAGTATCGACGTCACACTGCTCAGGCTGATGTTCATCGCGCTCGTGGTGCTGTTCGACGTGGGCGCACTCGTGGTCGTCTATATCGTGATGGCCATCGTCGTGCCGGTCGAACCGGAGATCGTGCCGGTCGTCCCGGCGGCGCCGGCGCCCTCATCCGTGCCGGTCCCACCCTCGCCGCCGGTGCCTGTGGAACCCGCACCGCCGGTCGATGCGGGCCCCCCATCCACAGATCCGCCCGCGGGCGTCACGCAGCCATGACGGCCGACGCAGTCCCGGCGCCCGGCATCCGGGTGACACCGACCGGGCCGGGAGACATCATCGATGCGCACGTCCACCTGTTCGCGGTACCGCTGTTCCGGGAGCTCATCGAGCGTGAGCCGAACGTGCCCGCGCGCTGGCGCAAGGCGCTCGAAGACGGGAAGTGGGGCCGGCGCGACGAGACGCTGCCCGATCTGGACGCGCCGGAGATGGCCGAGTGGTACGCTGCCCGACTCGATGACGCCGGGATCGCCAAGGCGCTCGTCGTCTCGGTCTGGCCCGACTCGCAGTACATGCGCGACTTCATCGCGGCGTCGGCAGGACGCGTCTCGGCGCTTTGCAATATCGACCCGCGCTCGCCGGACGCGCCCGCTCTGCTCGAGCACGAGATGGCTGCCGGCTTCAAGGGCGTGAAGCTCTACCCGGTAAACCGCTGCTTCCATCTCTCGGATCCGGCGTGCCGCCCGTTCTTCGAGAAGGCCGCCGAACTTGGCGCGGCGTTCATCATCCACTACGGGGTGACGGTCGACCCCACCGGGGATCTGCGCTATGCGGACCCCACCGACCTCTCGCCGGTGGCACGCGACTATCCCGACACCCCGTTCGTGATCGCGCACTTCGGCGCGGGGTACCTGCACGAGGCGCTTCGTCTCGGCTACCAGTGCAAGAACGTCTGCTTCGACTCTTCGGGCACGAACAACTGGATGGACTACGACCCGCACGGCTACACCCTGGGCGATGTCTTCGGCCGCGCGCTCACTGCGTTCGGGCCCGAGCGCATCCTGTTCGGGACGGACTCCGGCACCACGGCACCGTACCGGAAGTGGATCGCCTTCCAGCAGCAGCGGACGCTCGAGGAGCTCGGACTCTCGGCACGCGACCGCGACCTGGTGCTGCGCGCCAACGCCGTGCGCATCTTCGGTCTCGACGAGTAGGGGCGGGCGATGAGCTTCGGCAAGCATAACGAGGAGCGCGAGTACGATGAACTCGTGAACTGGGATGTCCGCCTCACCCGCGAGGGCCCGTTCTTCGAGCGGCTGTTCAGGGAGCATGGTGTGCGCTCGGTGGCCGATGTGGGTGCGGGCAGCGCCCGCCACTCGATCGTGTACCGCTCGTGGGGGCTCGACGTGTGGGCGATCGACCCGAGCGCCGACATGCTCGAGCTCGCGCGTGAGAACGTGGCGCGGCTCGGCAGCGACGTGCCGGTGGTCGAGGGCGGCTTCGGCGATGTGGCGCGCATCGTGGGAGGGCCGGTCGACGCCGTCACCTGCACGGGCAATGCGCTTCCGCACGTGCGCTCGCTCGAGGGGTTGCGCGAGGCGCTCGCCGATTTCGCGGCCGCCCTGCGTCCCGGCGGCGTGCTCGTGCTGCACTACCTCAATCACGACCGGCTCATCGCGAAGCGCATACGCACGATGTCGCCCGTCTTCCGCGAGACCGCGACCGGCGACAAGTTCTTCTTGCGTCTGCTCGGCTACACGCCCTCGTGCGACGGCATTCTGTTCGACTTCGTCACGCTCGTGCGTGATGCGAGCGTGCGCGAGACGCCGCACACCATCGAGAGTTGGCCGAAGACGCTCGATGTCGACCCGGCCGGCGGGTGGAGCATCCGGACACGGCGCTCGCTCCACTTCGCGATGCCGATCGCGATGATCACCGCCGAGTTGGAGCGTGCGGGCTTTGGCAGCATCCGGGCGCTCGGCGACCACGAGGGGCATACCCTTGATGCGGACGAGGACGAGAGTGTCATCATCGTGGCGGTGCGCGGCGCCTAGCGACCGGCGCCGCAGATCCTTGGACCGAGCAGGCAGTGCCTGCCGAGCGCGGCATCGCAGGCCCCCACCGGGGGCGTGAGCCCCTCCGGCGCTTCGTCGGCGCGACCCGAGGCGAGCTCCCGGTACACGTGACAGAGCGGCATGCCGGCCACGTTGTGGAAGCACTGGCCGTCGGCGACGCTCGCCAGGTGATGTTCGATGTTGTAGGCGCCGGCACAACCCAGGACCTCGTCACCGGTGAGCCAGGCCTCGACCGCTTCGGCGGAAGGCGTCCGCATCTCAACCGGCGTCGTCACTGCCAGCGTGTCCAGAGTGCCCGTGCCTGCGGGTCGGATCGCCACGCCGGTGACCACCTCGTGCATGCCACCCGACAACTCGGCGAGCATGCGCCGGGCGTCGTCGCGGTCCGTCGGCTTCCCGAGCACCCGGCCTTCGTGCACCACGATGGTATCGAACGCCAGCACGGTCTCGCTATCGGTGGCGGCGACGGCCCGCGCCTTCTCGGCCGCGAGCGTCATGGCGAGTGCTGCGGGCGCGAGCGGCTGCGTGAGGTCCTCGGCGGTATCGGTTGCCGCGAGGCGCACCGGCGCGCCGAGCCAGGTGATGAGGCGCCGCCTGCGGGGGGAGGCCGAGGCGAGCACGAGAGAGAGGCCGTCCATGCGGGCGATGATAGCATCGCCATGGGATAGACTGCATAATCGAACGGCAACCTAGCAGTTGGGGGAAGCGACTTCATGAGGAATGCGCAGCGCGAGCCCGCGCACGCTCCCGAAGCGGTGGAACGCTTCGTGAAGCAGCTGCTCGTCGCGCAACGGGCCGTGAGGCTGTATCCCGCATCGAGCGAGATCCCTCAGGCGAGTGCGAACGACCTCCTGGGCATGCTACGGGGGCTCCTCCGGGAGCAACCGGAGCTCCGTTTCCAGGTCACGAAGGACGCACTCCTCTACAACGCGCTGCCGGTGCTTCCCGGCGTGAAGCCGTTCGAGGCGTTCGCGCGGGACTTCTACCACCGCAACCTCGCCGAGGTGCGCTTCCATTCCGGCGTCACCCCGCGCGAGGTCGTCGATTTCCTCCGCGTGCTTCAGGACCCGCCCGAGGCGATCAGCGCCGCGGGCGGCTTCGAGCAGCGGCTCTGGGACCTGCAGGTCGACGGCGTCACCGTGCGAGTGGTCTCGACGAAGATCGTCGACGCAGACCTGACCGACGAGTCGGCGGCGCCCATCCCCGGCCAGGACTGGCCTCCCTCCCGCGAGCGGATCGACGAACTCATCGATGCCGCATACGGTGCGCGTCCGCGGGATCAGCGCATGCTCGTGCGTTTCACGCAGAATCCGCGGCTCGTATCCCGCTACCTGGCCGAGCTGGCGTCGGAGGGCCGCGGCGGCAGGCCGCTCACGAACCTGATCGCGGGCAGGGTGGTGTCACTCACACACGCCGCGATGGCCGAGCTCACGGAGGATCAGCCGGCGCTGTTCCGCTCCATCGCCGAGGCGCTGCTGTCGCTCGATCCCGATGTGTGCCGCGACGTCCTCGTCGAGCGGCTGCTTCCCGAGTCCCGCCTCGATGCGGGTGTCGCCTCGATGATGCGGCAGTTCGAGTTGGGTGAGCTGTGCAAGGCGCTCGTCGAGGGTCTCGGGCCGGACGCGGTCTCCCGCGACGGGCTGTCACGGGCGCTGCGCAACCTGGCCGTCATCAGCCTGCACCCCAGAGAAGCGGTGTTCGACGCGGCCGGAGCCGCCCTGCGCGAATCAGGCGTCACCGAGGAGGCCGTGTCCTCGGTGCTCCAGGGAGCCGCCCCCGCACAACTCAAGGTCCGTCAGCATGAGGGCCAGGGCGACAGTGTCGAGAGCATCCTGCGGCTGGTCGACCTCGCTCCCGTGGCGCCCGAGGCCTTGGACGCCGAGGTGAGCGGCTTGCGCGACGAGGTGGCTGACGGCATCTCGGACGGGGACATCCTCGTGAGTGTTGTCACGCTGATCACGATCGAGCGCCGGTCCGAGATGTTCGCGTCGTTGATGAGCATCGCCGAGGACGGCCTGAGTCTGCTGCTGGAGCTCGGCGAGTATGCCGACGCGGTGACCGCGGCTTCGGCACTGGTCTCGCTCCGCGATGACGAGTCGCTCGACCTGGCGCAGCGTGATCGTGTGCGATGGGCGCTCGTGGATATGGCCTCGCCGCGCAACATGCGCGACGTCGCCACGGCGATCCGCGTCCACGCGGCAGGGACACCCGTTCACGACCAGTGTAAGCAGCTCATCGCCACGCTCGGCGGGCTCACGATCGCCCCGCTCCTCGAGGTTCTGGCCGATGAGCCGGACATGGCAGCGCGCAAGGCACTGATAGACATGATCGGGCAGATGGCGCCGCGTCACATAGCCGAACTCGCTGACCGGACGACCGACTCGCGCTGGTACTTCGTCCGCAACGTGGTGGGGCTGCTCGGTTCCACGCGGGATCCCGCCGCGCTGCAGTCACTCAACCGAACGCTCCGTCACACCGATGCGCGCGTGCGACGCGAGACGATCCGCGCGGTGGCGTCGATTCGGGACATGCTCGCCGAGCAGATGCTCGCGGCCGCACTGACCGACGAGGACTCGCAGAACGTCGGGCTGGCCGCCCGCTACCTCGGCAACCTCGGGTCGCGGTCCGCGGTGAGCGCGCTCGCGGCTGTGGCTCGCGGTGATGGACGAGGCAACCGGGAGCTCGCGCCGCGGATCGAGGCCATCGAGGCGCTCGGACGGCTCGCTACGCCGGAGGCCGAGGCGGCGATCCTCGACGTGGCCCACTCGCGCTCGATCCTGCGTAGCGGCAGGACCCGCGAGATCCAGGCCGCTGCCGAAGCCGCACTGGCCGCCATCGCCCGGTCCCGCAGCGGAGGAGGTGCCTGATGCCTGATGACGAACGACTGATCGTGCCGGAACACGTCCGGGGTGAGGCGCGTGTCCCGCAAAGCGACCTTGATGCCCAGGCGGGCGTGATCGCTTCCGATGCTGATGTGATCCGTGCCGAGGTCAAAGACACGGCCGCCAGCGTGAGGTCCTTCTCGACCAGCCAGGTCCAGCGAGTGCGCGACCTGCTCGCCAGGCTGTACGCGCTGCGTCGCGCCCGCCGCCTGTACCCACTGGAGCACCCGGCGGTGGCCGAAGCGGCGCGCGAGTTGTTCGGAGTGATCGGCGCCTACCATGCCGAGGGTGCGGACGTGCCGCTGACGTTCTTCGAAGAGGAGGTCCTGCTCGGCGAGCAGTTCCTGGCCGAGGACAGCGTTCTGTTCGACCAGCTCATCCGGGACATGACCTCCATCGGCGCCGGAAGCCTCACGTTCACGCGTGGTCTCACGCTCGAGGAGGTCGTGCGTTTCGCCGGCGTTCTCGGCATGCGATACGACGAGGTCGCGGCCGCCGAGGGCGGCATCGCGGGTCTGATGGAACGGGCAAGCGTCCCGCACGTCGTGGTGAGCGCGGTGAACGTCGTCCGCGAAGACGCGACCATCGGGGACGAGGATTCGGAGCAGGCCGCGAAGTTCGCCTACACGAGCGCACTCGACTTGCTGCGTGAGCTGGAGCGGCTCATCCGGCAGAACCAGGGGTTCAACCCGGGACACGTGAAGGGTGCGGTGCGGAGTCTCGTCGACAACATCCTGCGCAACCGCTACGCGATGCTCGAGCTCTCCGGGCTGAAGAGCTTCGACGAGTACACGTTCTACCACTCGATCAACGTGGCGATCCTCTCGCTCGCGCTCGGCAGCACGCTCACCCGTGACTACCGGTTCCTGTCATCGCTGGGCGTGGGCGCGCTCCTGCACGACATCGGGAAGATGTCGGTGGATCTCTCGACCCTGAACAAGACCACGCCGCTCACCAGTGAGGAGTGGGCCGAGATCCGCGAGCATCCCGTGCGGGGCGCCGAGATCGCCACGCTCACGGGCGGCGTCGACCGCGCGGCGATGGTATGCGTTCTCGAGCATCATCTGCGCTACGACCTCACCGGCTATCCGGTGAGGCGTGTAGACCACCCTCAGCACATCACCAGCCGGATCGTCGCCATCGCTGACGCCTATGACGCGATGACCTCGCAGCGTCCCTACAGCGCGCCGCGCATGCTGGACGAGGCGATGGGGATCATCGTCAAGAACGCGGGGACAGCCCTCGACCCCACGCTCGTCCGACTGTTCGTGGACACGCTGGGCTACTTCCCGCCGCGTTCGGTGGTGCTGCTCACCACCGGCGAGACGGCCATCGTCATCAGCCCCAGCCCGTCGGACGCGACGCGTCCGGTGGTGCGCGTCATCGCGGACGGGAGCGGCGCGTTCACGGAGACCTTCGATCTCGATCTGAGCGATCCCGCCCAGGCGAGTGGACGCTCGGTCGTGCGCTGCCTTGATCCCACAGGGATGAACGTCGACATCGCCGACTTCCTGTGAGGGTTGGCGCCGGGGCGCGCCCGGGTACGATACTTGAGTGGTATCGACGTCGGGAGGTCGCATGAGCGGCAAGGATTCGCGGAACCGTATCGTCACGATCATCGTCGCGGTGGCCATCGGCCTGCTGCTGGCATCGGGTCTCGTCGCCGAGTTCTACACTGACGCGCTGTGGTACGACGACCTGGGTCAGGCGGGCGTCTTCTGGCGCACACTGGGCTGGGAGTGGGCGGCCGGCGCGGCTGCGGCCCTGCTGTTCTTCGTGGTCCTGTACGTGAATCTGCGTATCGCCGGTTCGATGGCGCCGGTGGTGCCGCTTCGCGCCGTGGACAGCCCCGCCGCCCGCCTTGAGGAGACGCTCCGATTCTGGCGGGAGCGGCTCGGACGTTTCGGCGGGCGCGTCGTGCTCGCCGTGAGTGCGGCCGCCGCAGCGGTCTCAGGGCTTGCGATAGCCGGCTCGTGGCAGACGATCGCGCTCGCGTTCTCCGGCGGCAGCTTCGGCCTGACCGACCCTCAGTTCGGGCGCGATCTCGGCTTCTACTTCTTCACCCTGCCTGCGCTCAGGATGGCCGAAGAGTGGCTGTTCGGCACGCTCATCTTCACGCTGCTCGCCACAGCCGTCGTCCATACACTCAACGGCTCGATCCGTCCCTGGGACCGGCTGCGTGGCTTCGATCCGCACGTGAAGGCGCATCTGTCGGTACTCGGCGGGCTGATCGTGGTCACGCAGGCGTTCGGTTACTGGCTCGACATCTTCGAGCTGAACTACTCGCCGCGGGGCCAGGTGCTGGGTGCGTCGTACACCGACGTGCACGCCCAGGTGCCTGCGTATACGATCCTGATCATCATCGCGCTGTTGTGCGGCATCGCACTCATCCTGAACATCCGGTTCCGCGGCTGGCGATTGCCGGCGCTGGCGCTCGGTACGTGGGTAGCGGCGGCGGTCCTTGTGGGCGGCATCTATCCGGCGCTCATCCAGCAGTTCCGCGTGGCCCCCAACGAGGTCGAGGCCGAGTCCCCGTACATCGAGCGCAATATCGAGGCCACGCGTGCGGCCTTCGGGCTCGACGAGATCGACGTGCGCGCGTTCTCCGCCGAGGAGAGCCTGCTCGCCTCCGATCTCGCCGGTAACGACGCGACCATCGCCAACGTGCGGCTCTGGGACCCGGCTATCGTGGTGCAGACATACCGGCAGCTGCAGGGCATCCGTCCGTACTACGACTTCACCGACGTGGACATCGACCGCTATGCGATCGACGGTGTGCGCCGGCAGGTGCTCATCTCGGCACGCGAGTTGGACGTGACCAAACTCGCCGACCAGGCGCAGACGTGGGTGAACCAGCACCTCGTGTACACGCATGGCTACGGTCTGGTGGTGAGCCCGGTGAACGAGGCGAGCGGCCAGGGCTACCCGCGCTTCATCGTGAAGGACATCCCACCGGAATCCGACACCGATCTGACTGTCGAGCAGCCTGCGCTGTACTTCGGCGAGCAGACGACGAACTACGTGATCGTCGATACCGACCTCCCTGAGTTCGACTATCCCGTGGGAGACTCCAACGCCGAGACGAGCTACACCGGCACCGGCGGGATCGAGATCGGCGGGGGTATCCGGAGAGCGGCCTTCGCGCTCAGGTTCTCGGCCCCGCAGATTCTTTTCAGCGGCTACATCCGCTCCGACAGTCAGGTTCTGTTCCGCCGAAGCATCACCGAGCGGATAGAGGCGCTCGCCCCGTGGTTGTACGCCGACTCGGACCCCTATCCGGTGATCGTGGACGGCCGCGTCGTGTGGGTGGCCGACTGCTACACCGTCTCCGACCGGTACCCCTACTCGGAGCGCTACAGCACGGTCGGCTACATCAGGAACGCGGTGAAGGTGACGGTTGACGCGTACGACGGTACAACGACGCTGTACGCCTACGACCCCAACGACCCACTGCTCGCGGCGTGGGACCGCGTGTTCCCGGGCCTGCTCACGAGCGCCGATGAGATGCCCGCCGAGATCGCCGAGCACCTGCGCTACCCGTCGGACCTCTTCATGTTCCAGGCCGAGGTCTACAAGACCTATCACATGCTCGATCCGAAGGTCTTCTACAACAAAGAGGATCAGTGGGCGCTGCCCGGCGAGGGCTCGGACGGTACCGGTGAGCCGATGGAGCCGTTCTACGTGCTGATGGAGCTTCCCGAGGAGTCCGATGAGAACTTCATGCTGATGTTGCCGTTCACGCCGCGCACCAAGGCGAACATGATCGGGTGGATGGCCGCGAAGTCCGACCCCGGCAGCTACGGTGAGCGCGTGGTGTACACGTTCCCGAAGCAGCGTCTCGTGCTCGGCCCCGAGCAGGTCCAGGCGCGCGTGAACCAGGATCCGATCATCTCGCAGCAGCTGTCCTTGTGGAACCAGCGCGGGAGCGGCGTCTTGTTCGGCAACCTGCTGGTGATCCCGGTGAACGACTCGATCGTGTACATCCAGCCGCTGTACCTTCAGGCCGAGCAGACGGCGATGCCGCAGCTCACACGCGTGATCGTCACCTACGGCGATCAGGTCGCGATGGAGCCAGACCTGCCCACGGCGCTCCTGGCGGTGTTCGGTGCTGTCGCCGAGACACCGGTCGAGGGTGTCGTGGAGGCGGACGTCGGTGCCGCGAAGGACCTCTACGACAAGGCGATCGAGGCGCAGCGGGCAGGCGACTGGGAGGCGTACGGGCGCTATCTCGAGGAGCTCGGCGATGTCCTCGGCGAGCTTGCGGGCGCCGGATCAGAGACCGTCACGCCGTAGGCGCCGGGTCTCCACCGCCGGCCGGATGTTGCCCCGTCGTTTCCAAATCGGCCCGTCTTGTGCTAAGGTTCCCCCTCGTTGGCTGGAAAGAGGAGTATGCGCGGCGTGTGTGAGTCGGCCGAAGGGCCGCTGCACGGGACCGGCGGCGCGTGACTTCCAGACACCGAGACGAAGCGGCGGCAGCGCACGGGTGCGTGCCGCCGGTGAGGATCACGGTCCACACCACACATAGCAGAGCGCGTGCTTGAGTGGCCAAGGCAGCGGACGTCGTCCGATCTGCGAGGCCAGGAGCGCGACGACATGCTTCCCCCACGTTCACTTCCCTGTCGTCGTATGCCTGGACCGCTGCCTGTCCTGTAGCCGTACATGGAGGACAGTGTGAAGGTAGTCCGTATGCAGGTCCCCGGCTCCAAGGCGGTATTCGCCGCCACGCTAGGCATCGTTGTCGCACTCGCGATGCTGGCCGGGACAGGTTTCCTTCCCGTTCGCGAGGCGCTCGCACAGGCTGCTCGCGCTGATGACGGGAGCATCGCCCCGAAGGCGATGGCGTTGCCCCCCGCCGACGTGCAGAAGAACGCGGACAGCATCCGCCAGCCGTCGGAACTCGGCGCGGTGGACGCCCAGCTCACCGGAACGCGGACGCCGACGGTGATCAAGCCGAAGGTCGTGCGGGCGGCAGCACCCGCCCCCGCGGCGAGCGGCGTCGCGGCACCGAGTGGCGACGGCTGGAAGAGCGCGAAGGTCTCGTGGTACGGCCCCGGCTTCATCGGTAACACGATGGCGGGCGGCGGTACGCTCCAGTGGGACAGCATGGTCGTAGCGCATCGCAGCCTTCCCTTCGGCACCGTCATCGAGTTCTCGTACAACGGGCGCACATGTACCGCCGTGGTCCGCGATCGCGGTCCCTACGCGGGTGGACGGATCTTTGACCTCGGACCGGGCACGGCTGCCGCGCTGGGCTTCTCGGGCGTAGGCACCGTCCAGTATCGGATCCTCTAGCGAAACCGCACATACGAAGCGTCACCTCAGGCGGCACCGTCGGACTGCGGCGGTGCCGCCTCTCGTATGCCGACAGCGCGGCCGCTTGCGCTTTGGGGTATCTTCGAGGGGGAGGTAGACCCGCAATCGAGGAGGAAGCCATGGACATGACCGGCCAGGCGCCTGAGGGTCCCAAGTCCGGCGTTGAAGGCATCATCGATGCGGTGGCCGACCTGCTGCAGACCGTGGTCGACTGGCTCCGGCAGGAGGCCGCGGGTCTCATCCGCGAGAAGATCGTCCTGCCCGTGCAGCGCCTTGGGCTCACGTTGGCCTCGGCGGCCGCGGCCGCGGCGCTGCTCGTCGTCGGCCTCATCTTCCTCGCGGTCGCCGGCTTCCTGGTGCTCGCCGACTTCGTGGGCTATCCGGGCGCGCTCGCCATCATCGGCGGCGTGTACATGCTCGCCTCTGCCGTGTTCCTCGTCATCAAAGTGAGGTCGATCCAGAAGTGAACAAGAGCCTCGCCACCACCGCGGACGCCGCACCAGCGATCACCGTCGACGACCTTAAGCGCAAGGCCGTCCACATCAAGGACATGGCCGAGTCCGAGGTGCGCACACTCGCCGACGAACGCGCGGCGCAGGTAGTGCTGATCGGCGCCGTCGTGGTGCTCGCCGCGGTGTCGATCGCGTTCTTCCTCGGCACGCGCGCCGCCCGCGAGTACTAGCGCGTCAGCGGCAGGGGAGCCATGCGAGTCCACAGCGTCACGGTGTGCTCCGACCGCGTCGATGTGGTCGTGCATGTTGAGACCGCAGAGGTGATGCGCACATCGCCTGATGATGCGATCGCCGAGCGGGCGCTCTCGGTGCTGCCGGGGCTTGCCGGCCATCGCTGTCTCAACGACGCCGGCAAGACCTTCGCCGAGGAGATCGCCGACACCGAGGTGCCGCACCTCTTCGAGCACGTGGTGCTCGAGCTCATGGCCGAGGCCGGTTCGCCGCGCAGCCTCAAGGGCGAGACCGCCTGGGACTTCAAGCGCGACGGCCGCGGGGTCTTCCGCGTGTCGCTCGAGTACGACGACGACCTGGTATGCCTCGGCGCGATCAAGAGCGCGGACCGCCTGGTGCGCTACATCCTCGAGGGCGGGGAGCAGCCGGATGCGCGAGCCGAGACTCGGCGTCTGGCCGGGCTTCGGAGCTGGCCCGGAGGATCAGGCGCTTAGCGGCGCCTATTGAACGTCAGGCACATGTTCGACGGACAGGGGCATTCGTGACCATCTTCGGACTTGGCAAGCGCGGGGAGTTCGAGCGTCGTATGGAGACGATCCAGCTATCGGAACCAGATATCCAGACCCGCCCCTCGTTCCTGTGCGACAGGAGCGTGGTTCATCAAGTGCAGCGTATGGCGTCGCATCTCAACGCATGCGGGAGCACACAAGTTCGCACCAACCTTGCGCAGCTAATCTGTGAGAAGGCGCCGACCACCGCGAATCTCGAGCTCAAGACCTTCTCTGGCTGCGCCATCAACGAAGATCCCGGGCGGTACACAGATCTCGATGATATCGGCAGGAACGTACTCTGGGACCGCGAGGAATGTTTGAGGCGTGGCGCAGCACATGATCTGCGGACGAACCTAGACTGTATGGATCAACGATTCCCCGCTGGCTGGCGCAATGCAGTGTATCGCGCCTGGGATGATCGCCTGTTCCTGCGAAACAGCGATCGGGGCCACCACTTCGCAGCGGCCCGTTGGCACTCAATCCTCGACAAGACGCCTTGCACCCTCGATTTCCACGTCACTACCCTCACAATCAATGGCTCAGCGCTCGAAGCCCTCAGCGCCTACTCCCTGTTCCTGATGGACCGCTCGTCGGCCCGTAGCGTATTCCAGACGATACTTTCGATGGACGCGGACTCCGATGTTGAGCTTGTAGAGCCCCAGGTCCATTGCGACAAGAATTCCGTCTTGGGCTTCAGAGATGGTTGGTTCTCGGAGCCACTTCATGAACTGGCCGGCTCACATTCGACGTCCGTCTTCCAGCTCAGTGCCCACCTTGAGGACCTGGAAAGTGCTCAGAGGGCCAATCTGGCTTCACGTCCCTGGTGATTCACCTTCAATAGCTGGGACCCTGAGTGCGCTACGCGCTCCGTGCGGGCATCTGATCCCACAGCGCCCCATCGAGCTCGCGCCCGGCGCGCGTTCTTCGCGGACCGCCCCACTGCTTGAAGAAGAACGGCGTGCCGCTTGCGAGGCAGACGTCCCGCGCACCTTGCGCCCATTCCGGCTGCATCGGACGAGCGCCCGGGCCTGACTCACCGCCCACGATCACCCAGTCGATACCCTCGACATCGAGGTCGGGGAGAGGTCCAAGGAGTGGTTCGACCGACAAGAAGCGCACGGCCGCTGGCACCTTCCTCAGGGAGTCCACACGAGCGAGTCGTTCGTTGTCTTCAACGGTCACGCCCATCCAGACGTTCGAGGGCCACGGCAGAGCGGGCGCGAGTTGTGCAAGACGTTCGGCTCGCTTGGTGAGAACCTGATACGTATGGCGTGGGGTGGCAACCATTACGTCGAACACCTGGTGAACAAAGTCCATGGGGACATCTTCGTGGAACAGGTCGCCCATGGAGTTCACGAATACCCGGCGAGGCTGTCGCCAACGGTTTGGAACGTCGAGCATGTGTGGGTGCGTTCTCACCGCGAAGCCATCCCGGTAGTTCGGCTGCCCCATGGCCTGCAGCCGCTTTGCCATTCGCTCGGCGTAGCAGTGAGCACACCCGGGTGAGATCTTGGAACACCCGGTCACCGGATTCCACGTGGATTCAGTCCACTCTATGTGGGTGGTTGTCGTCATGGCTGAGCGTTGAGTCTCCGGGTGAGATGGTTGGCAATGCGAAGGGCGATGTCTTTCGCAGCCGGGTTGGCGACTGCGAATACCAGAGCAAACATGGGGGAATTGCGGCTGTTCCGCAATATGGCGGGCTCAGCTACATCAGCAAATACGCCGCGGAGCCGGTCGATGATGTAGTCCACGACTCTAGACGGCGCAGCATTGCGGTGTGTTTCTTCAACATCGCCGAAGAGCGGAAGTGCATCTCGGGGAGTGGCAGGGCAAACTCGCTTGCGACTCTGCGTTCGAGATCCTTGCAGGCCCGGGTGTTGGCGTCGATGAAGAAGAACTCGTCGAAGCCGCGCGATGCTTCCACCGATGCCCGGATCGCTCGGATGGGCGATCCTTCAATGAACAGACGCACGGCGTCCTGGTCCTCCGCATCACCGAAGAGCGAAGCAACCGACTCGCTGCCGTGCGCAGTGGTCTTCAGTCTCTGCAGACCGCTTCCGGCGAATGCATCAACATACTGCAGACACCAGGGCTTGTTCTTCATCACCTGTAGGTACGACTTGGTGTAGTCCTCGATGCACGCGAGCTTCAGCTCGCTCCACGGCCCTCCCCAACTCATACTGACCATCCCCGTCCGAAGTATACGAACAGACGTTCGCTTTCGCAACCATCATCCCCTCCTGTCACCCCCTCCTGCTATCCTGAGAACACCGATGACCGAGGCTTCAGGGGGGCGCGCGTGTCGGACCCTATCGAGAGCTACTTCAGCGAACTGCGAGATATCCGCAGCTCTGGCGCCGGTGTTGCCGAGATCAGCTACTACGATCCGCTCAAGCAACTCCTCAACGAGGTCGGTAAGTCACTCAAGCCGAAGGTGCGCGCGCTCATGCAGCTGCGCAACACGGGCTCCGGCAATCCCGATGGTGGGCTCTTCACCGCCAACCAGCTCAAAGGTTGGGAGCCCGGCGTAGACCCGCTCCTGGGTCAGCTGCCTGCGCGGGGCGCGATCGAGGTCAAAGGCACTGCCGAGGATGCCTTCGTGGTTGCTGAATCCGAGCAGGTCGCCCGCTATGTCGAGCGATACGGACTTGTACTCGTCACCAATCTCCGAGACTTCGTGCTCGTGGGCAAGAACGCCGAGGGCTCGGGTGTGCGCACGCTGGAGTCATGCAGTCTGGCCACAAGCGAGGCGGCATTCTGGGCGAAGGTGCAGCAGCCGCGGAAGTACGCCGAGGATGCCGGCGAGGGCCTCTCCGAGTTCCTGCGCCGCGTGCTTCTGCACAACGCGCCGCTCTCCGACCCCAGAGACATCGCGTGGTTCCTCGCGAGCTACGCGCGCACCGCGCGCTTGCGCCTGGAGCAGCGGCACGAGCTACCCGCACTTGACGCGCTCCGCAGCCAGCTGGAAGAGTCGCTGGGTCTAAAGTTCGAGGGCGAGAAGGGCGACCACTTCTTCCGCTCCACCCTCGTGCAGACGCTCTTCTACGGCATGTTCGCCTCATGGGTGCTCTGGGCGCGCGATATGGACCATGCCGAGCCGACCCCGTGGGACCGACGCTTCCAGTGGGAGACGGCCACGGCCACCCTCCACGTCCCGATGGTCTACGAGCTCTTCCGTCAATTCGCCGACGTTCGGCAGCTTGGGGCGCTGGGCATCTCCGAGGTTCTCGAATGGGCCGAGGAGATCATCTGGCGCATCGATCGCAAGGCCTTCTTCGAGAAGTTCCGCGAGGAACATGCCGTCCAGTACTTCTACGAGCCGTTCCTCGAGGCGTTCGACCCGCAGCTCCGCAAGGAGCTCGGCGTTTGGTACACGCCGGACGAGGTCGTGAAGTACATGGTCGCCCGCGTGGATTGGGCGCTTCGCGAGGAGCTTGGCATCGCCGACGGACTGGCCGACCCGAGCGTGGTTGTGCTCGACCCGTGCTGCGGCACCGGCGCCTACCTCGTAGAGGTCCTGCGCAAGATCGACGAGACGCTCCAGGCCAAGGGCGCCGACGCGCTCACCCGTCAGGACGTGAAGCGCGCCGCGATGGAGCGCGTGATCGGCTTTGAGATCATGCCCGCGCCCTTTGTGGTGGCGCACCTGCAGATGGGCATTCTTCTCGCCGAGCTGGGCGTACCGCTCAAGGACGCCGACGAGCGAGCTGCGGTCTACCTCACCAACGCTCTCACTGGCTGGGGTGATGGCGCCGTGGCGCCCCCCAAGGAGAGGCGAGGGGTTGAGGGGCAGCTGCATTCCACGCTGCTCTTCCCCGAGTTCGCCGAGGAGCGCGACGCCGCCGACCGCATCAAACGCGAGGAGAAGATCCTCGTGGTGATCGGCAATCCGCCATACAACGGGTATGCGGGCACGAGTCCGGTCGAAGAAGACGGCCTGGTCGACACATACAAGGTTGGTCTCGTCCGCGACTGGGGGGTCAAGAAGTTCAATCTCGATGACCTTTACGTCCGCTTCTTCCGTCTGGCCGAGCGACAGATCGCCGAGCGGACCGGACGCGGCGTGGTCTGCTTCATCTCCAACTTCTCATGGCTGGGTGACACATCGTTCGTTGTGATGCGTCAACGTCTGCTGCAGGAGTTCGATGCGATCTGGATCGACAACCTGAACGGCGACAGCCGTGAGACTGGCAAGCAGACGCCCGAAGGGAAGCCCGATCCAAGCATCTTCTCAACGGAGAAGAACCGCGAAGGCATCCGGGTCGGGACCGCCGTGTCCCTGCTTGCGAGGGCGGAGCGACGCGCGTCAGAGCCGTCCGTGCACTACCGGGAGTTCTGGGGAGCTGCCAAACGCGAGGAGCTGGCCGGGGCAGCCAAGGCTGATGATGCGGCGCCGTACACGGCCGTCAGGCCCACTCACCCGACCCGCTACTCTCTGCGACCACGGCATATCTCAGATGACTACCTTGCCTGGCCAAGCCTGACCGACCTGTGCGCGGTGCCTCCCCCGAACGGACTGATGGAGAAGCGCGGTGGCGCTCTGTTCGACATCGATCGCGAGCCGCTCGTGGAGCGGATGCGGATGTACTTCGATCCTGCCGTCGAGTGGGCTGAGCTCGAGGGTTTGGGCACGGGCCTCACCCGAGACGCTGCTGCGTTCGATGCCAAGAAGGTGCGTGGCAAGGCCGCTTCACTCGAGCGGTTTAGCGATGACAGAGTGCTTCGATACGCAGTTCGTCCGTTCGAGGACAGGTGGGCCTACTACTCGCCCGTGCCGGGCCTATGGAACCGGTCGCGCCCGTCGCTGTACGCGTCGCTGGCGGCTGACAATGCGTACGTTGCCAGTCGGCCCGCCGGGGTGGCTCACCCCGAGGGTGTTCCGGTGATGTTCACAGCCGCACTTGGAGACAACGACGCGCTGCGCGGCCACGCGTACTACTTCCCGTTGATGCAGCCCTCCTCGAACTCAAGCCAGTTGGCCCTCGAACTCGAGAAGGGGCTAACTGCCAATCTCTCGCAATCCGTTCGCGCCTACTTGGTGGAACTCGGCGCACGCACCGAGGATGAGCGCAAGACTGCGGGGCTGGTGTGGATGCACTCACTTGCGATCGGATACTCACCGCACTACCTGTCTGAGAACGCGGATGGCGTCAAAGCCGACTGGCCTCGGATCCCGATGCCACGAACAGCCTCCCTGCTCCACCAGTCGGCTGGACTTGGTGCTCAGATCGCAGCTCTGCTGGATCCAGCGGCTGCACATTTCGTCGAGTCACCCGGACTGATTACGCCGCCGAACTTCGGCACCCTCTCGTCCAGACGTGGCGTTCTCGACCCAGTCATCGACCTCGCCGTCACGGCCCGCTGGGGTATCGTCGGCAAGGGCGGCATCACGATGCCGTCGACCGGCAAGCTCGAAGAGCGCCCCTACACCGATGACGAGCGGCAGGCCATTGCAGAGCACGCAGCCACACTCGGCATGTCGGCGGAGCAAGCCATCGAGCTCCTCGGCGAGACCTGCTTCGACGTGTACCTCAACGACAAAGCGTACTGGCGCTGCGTGCCTTCGGCGGTGTGGCGCTACACGATCGGCGGCTACCAGGTGATCAAGAAGTGGCTGTCGTATCGCGAGCGCACGCTGCTCGGTCGCGACCTCAAGTCCGAGGAGGCGCGCTACGTCACCGAGATGGTGCGTCGCATCGCCGCGCTCGTACTCATGCAGCCCGAGCTCGACGCCAACTACGAGCGCGTGAAGGCCGGCGTCTGGGAGTGGTGGAGCCAGAGATGACGGAGGACGAGATTCTGGCAATCCTGCCCCAGCTCGACGAAAGGCCGGCGAGCCGACTCGAGGGCCAACGCCTCGATTTCAAGCGGTGGATCGATCGCAGTGTGGCCGACTCAGTCACGATGATCATAGGGGCGAGCGTTTGCATGGCCAACGGCGGCGGCGGCTGCGTCGTAGTGGGTGTGGACGACAAGGTCGTTGGCCGAGATGCGTCAGTCGTTGGGGTGCCGCTCAAGGTCGATCCGTGTCTCATCGCCGATTCCATCGCTTGTCGGACTAGTCCGCGCCTGTCTGCAGTCGTCGAACAGATCGTCGTTGAGTACGGGACAGGGCGTCTCATCGCGGTTACCGTTCCAGGATGTCAGGGCTCGTACACTACAACGACAGATGGGAGATCGTGGAAGCGCGTCAAGGACGAGTGCCTTCCGATGACGCCTGACCTTGTCGTCGACCACCTGCAGACGCGTGGTGTACTCGACCGCACCGCAGAAGCTCTTGCGGCGCCGCTCTCAGATGTACTCTCACCATCTGCAGTTGAGCAGCTGCGGGCGATTGCCGTGCTCGAGGCGCCCTCGGATCTGCTTGAACAATCGGACGAGCAGATGTTGAGCGCCCTCGGGGTCGTCAGGGATGGGCGGCCAACCGTCGCGGCCGTACTGCTGGCCGGCACCGAGGCGGCCCTACGTGAGTTCGTGCCGGCGTACAAGTGGACATTCCTGCGGATGCAGGGTCCGGTCGACTACATCGATAGGGCAGATGGCGCTGATGCGCTGCCTGTGGCAGTGCGGCGGATTACGGACCGCATCATGCTGGACAATCCGATAGACACGGTCAGGCACGGACTCCTCCATCTGGAATTCCGGAAGTTCCCCGAACTCGCGATACGGGAGGCGCTACTCAACGCATTTGGGCATGCGGACTACTCTGTGCCAGCACCCATCGTCGTTGAGCAATGTGCTGATCGGCTGGCCATCTCCAATCCAGGTGCGTTCATTGGAGGTGTCACACCGGCTAACATCCTCCGACACGGATCTGTCGCCCGCAATCCCTGCCTGATGGAGGCACTGGCGAAGTTGAGGCTGGTGAACCGCACGCATCTTGGGGTGCGCCGCATGTACCGCGAGATGCTCCTTGATGGTAAGGAGCCCCCCATCTGGGACGGTACGGGTTCGATTGTCAGGGTCGTGATGCTTGGGCAGCGCATATCCCCCGCCTTCCGGGTGTTCATTGATGAAGAGGACAGTGCCGGTAGGTCCCTGGAAATCGAGGACATGCTGCTTGTGCAGCATCTCTGTCGGCATGCCGAGGTCACTACCCTCGCGGCAAGTCACTTGACGCAGGAGACGGTCGAGGAGTGTCGACGTCGCTTGAGCCGACTGACTCTCGAGCGCGGCTATCTGACACGAGGCGGCAGCGGCAAAGGCACCTACTGGCGTCTTACGAGGAATGTGCACACAAGAATTGGTGGAGCGGGGATTCCCGATAGAGACAGCCGCATTGACTGGAGCGCCGCGCGTTCCGAGGTCCTGTCCGCGCTAGAGAGGAGGGCGCGACACGGTGAGCGTGGACTCACTAATGCGGAGATTCGACAGATAACGGCATATGATCGCTCTCAGGTGAAGCGTCTGATGGTGGAGCTGCGGAGCGAGGGCTCGGTGCTGCTGGATGGTCGTGGGGCGGGCGCGACATACTATCACAGCAGTCACCCGGGAATTGAGCACACACAATGAGCGCGCTCAATTCCGAGGGATTCTTGCAGGTAATTGCCCGTACGAAAAGGTGCGGAATTGGTCAGTAGGCTGCGATATCCGTAACTGAACTGCAGAATCCGCACCTAGGAGCCCAGTAGCGGAGTCCGGCTCCGATGACACGTGTGCTCACTCGAGGCGTCAAACCAGCACTGTGGGTAGCCCGAGACCCAGACGCTTGCAGGAAGTCTCACGGGGCCAGGTGGTGACCCGCATCGCCGAAGGCGCTTGGCGGAGGAGTGAAATGTTCCGGATGACCCCTCGCCTTGACCCTCGCACCCCGCCCGCGCTAAGGTTGCCCCCAACCCCGCCGAGGCGGGGAGCACATCGCATGTGGACGTGAGGGAAGAGGGCATCATCCGCCCGGCCACCCCTCCGCAGCTCCTCCGCCAGCCCCGCTCCCGCGAGCGGGGGGAAGCAGACGGCACCGGGCCGTTACCCCGGACCCGAGGTCCGGCGAGCGCATTCGAGCGCCGGGCGAAGACAGGTGGTACCGCGACGACCCTCGCCCTGTCGGCAGGGTCGTTTTCTGTTGTCTGGGGGCCGAAGCACGTGGCCTTAGAGGAGCAGCGATGGGTACCGCACGAGTGGTGTTCGACCGGTGGAGCGACCGCTACAGCAAACGCATGGCGGACGTGCGCTCAAGCGCCGTCCGCGACCTGTTCGCCGCCGCCACCCGTCCCGACATGATCTCCTTCTCGGGCGGCATGCCCGAGATCCGGCGCGTGCCCATCGACTCGGTCATCGCAGCCACCACCGCGGCGTTACGAGACTCAGGCACCGAGGCGCTGCAGTACGGCTCCTCGGATGGGCGCGTCCAGATCCGCGAGGTCGTGGTGGGGCTCATGGGCGAGGTGGGCGTGCGCGTGAAGCGCGACGACCTCGTGATCACCGCCGGCGCGCAGCAGGCACTCGACCTGCTCGGGAAGATCTTCATCGACCCGGGCGACACGATCATCACCGAAGGCCCCACGTACCTCGGCGCGTTGCAGGCGTTCAGCGCCTACCAGCCCAACATCGTCTGCATCCCGATGGACGACGACGGCATGCGCACCGACCTGCTCGCCGAGAAGCTCGCCGAACTCGGCCCGCGCGGCGCGAAGTTCATCTACACCATCCCGAACTTCCAGAACCCGGCGGGCGTCACGCTCACGCCCGCACGCCGCCGTGAGCTGCTCGAACTCGCGCGCGAGTACGATATCCCCGTGATCGAGGACGACCCGTACGGGCGCCTGCGCTTCGAGGGCGGTCACGCGCTGCCGCTGCGCGCGCTCGACGACGAGGTCATCTACCTCGGCACGTTCTCGAAGATCTTCGCGCCGGGCCTGCGGCTGGGCTGGACGATCGCGCCCAGGCCCATCCTCGCGAAGTTCCTGCTCGCCAAGCAGGCGGCCGACCTGTGCGGGAGCGCGTTTGCGCAGGCCACGGCCGAGCGGTACTTCGCCGACACGCGGTGGCGCAAGACGCTGCAGACGCTCACGAGCGCCTACGCCGAGCGCCGCGACGCGATGATCGCCTCACTCGAGGAGTTCTTCCCTGCCGAGGCGCACTGGACGGTGCCGGCCGGCGGGTTCTTCGTGTGGGTCGAGATGCCGTCGTTCCTGGACCTCAAGTCCATCCTCGCCGAGGCGGTCGAGCGCGGTGTCACGTACGTCCCCGGCGACGCGTTCTTCCCGGACGGCCGCGGGCGCAACTGCATGCGCCTCGGCTTCTGTTACGCCGAGCCCGCCAAGATCCGCGAGGGCATCGAGCGCCTCGCCGAGGTCCTTGAGGACCGCCTGGAACTGTACCGCGCATTCGCCGCTGCGGGCGTGCTGCCCGCCGCGCCCGGCACCACCGACGAGAGGGGCTGATCCGTATGGCCGAGAAGATCGCCGTCCTGATGGGGGGCCAGTCGCTCGAACGCGAGGTCTCGCTCATCAGTGGCCAGCGTGTGTGCGACGCGCTCGTGGCCGACGGCCACAAGGTGCTCGCGCTCGACGTCACCGCCGACCTGGTGCCCACGCTGCGTGCCGAGAAGCCGGACGCCGTCTACATCGCGCTCCACGGCAAGTACGGTGAGGACGGCACGGTCCAGGAGCTGCTCGAGTTCCTCGGCATCCCGTACACCGGCCCCGGCGTGGCGGCCTCGGCGCTCGCCTGGGACAAGGCGCTCAGCAAGCGGCTGTTCGTGAAGCAGGGCATCCCCACGCCCGCATGGGTGACCTTCACCGCCGACGCCTTCAAGCTGATGGGCGCCGCCACCGCGCTCGACCTCGTGCCGGATGCCGTCGGCGGCTTCCCGCTCGCGGTGAAACCCTCGAAGCAGGGCTCGGCGCTCGGTCTCACCAAGGTGGAATCGCCCGAGGGTCTCGCGGAGGCGCTGCTCACGGCACTCAACTTCGGTGACACCGCCATCGTGGAGAAGTGGATAGACGGGCGCGAGCTGGCTGTCTCGGTGCTGGGCGGGATGGACGGCGTTCGGGTGCTGCCACCGGTCGAGATGGTCCCGGTCTCGGGACTCTTCGACTTCTCCGCGATGTACACGCCGGGCGAGACCGAGTACTACGTGCCGGCGCGTCTGTCCGCCGAGGAGGGGGCCGAGGTCGTCTCTCTCGCAGAGCGGGTGCACACCGTGCTCGGATGCAAGCACGTGAGCAGGGTGGACATGGTGGTCGGCGCCGATGGTGTGCCGTACGTGCTCGAGGTGAACACCTCACCGGGGATGACCGAGACCTCGCTCCTGCCGATGGCTGCCGCGGCTGTCGGAATCGATTTCCAGGAGCTGGTAGCACTTCTGGTACGCTCTGTACAAGACGCTGGCGCGTGATGGGTACATATACCATTGCAACATGGCGTGGGTGACGTATCCGCACGATCCCGGAGGTGGCTACACGATGTATGACTATCGCAGGGGTGAGAGCATCCTTGGTGCGTTCGTTCTCGGCGGTCTCGTAGGCGCAACACTCGGCCTGCTCTTCTCGCCGCGCTCGGGGCGCGAGAACCGCGAGTACGTCGCGGCCAAGGCGAACGAGTACTGGGGTGAGGGCAGGGAGTTCTACGAGACCAACCGCGCCAAGGTGGTCGAGGAGTCCGAGGAGATGCGCGCGAAGATCGACGCTGCACGTGAGCGCCTGATCGATCAGGTCGAGGCGGTCTCCCAGCAGACCAAGGAGAAGGTCCACGGCATCGCGCCGCAGGCCAAGGATGTTGTGGCCAAGGCTGGCTCTACCGTCAAGTCCGGCGTCGACACCGCCGAGACCAAGGCTCAGGGCGTACTCGACAAGCTCGCCGAGAAGACGGCTCCGGTCGTCGCACCGGCCGAGGCCGAGGCACCACTCACCGAGTAGCCTGCCGCTCGCGCTATCATTGGGGGGCCGGTCGCCGCAAGCGGCCGGCCCCCTTTCGGCATAAGATCTGCAACGGAGGTGGAGTGGAGTGCCAAGTGTGTCCTCGTTCACGGGACGCCAGGTCTTCGGCGCGGACGGCCGGATCCTCGGCCGGGTCAGCGCGGTCCTGTTCCACGCCATGGAGCCGCGTATGGTCGGGGTCGAGGTGGATCCCGGCGCGTTACTCGGCGTGATCGACCGTCGTCCGTCCTACGTGCTCCTCAGCGATCTCGACCTCAACGACGACCGGATGGCGTTCAAGCTGGATGCCGACCGGCTGCCGAAGGACTCGGCCGGGTCCAAGGCGCTCGGCCACAGTTGGGACGACTCGGTCATCTGGCGGGGCATGCCGGTGCGCTCGGCCGAAGGCGCCGAGGTCGGTACCGTTCATGATGTCGTCTTCGAGCTGGAGACGGGCGAGGTCACGCAACTCCGCATCTCCACGGGGGCGGTTGGCGACGTTGCGGTCGGCCGGCTCGAGGTTCCCGGTGAGCTGATCCACGGGTTCGATGGTGAGGCGGTCATCGTGCTGCCGGGTTATGCGGACATCCCCACCGAAGGTGGCGCGGCGAAGGTCGTGGCCTCGGGCATGGTGTCGGTGAAGACGCGCGGCGAAGCGGTGGGCGACGGACTCCTCCAGGTGGGTGTGGCTGCGGCGGGCGCGCTCGGCCGTTCGCTCCGCAGCGGTGTTGCCCGCAAGGCGATCGACAAGGCGAAGTCGCTCATGGATGAGGACGGGTAGCACGCGATGGCACGCCGGCTCATAGGTCTGAGTATCGCGGACCGGGACATGCTCCCGTCCCGCTGCATCGGCTGCACCTACTGGGAGAGCTCGCAGGCGCTCCCCCGTGAGTGCGGCATCGCCTGCGACACGGCTGCCGCAACCGGGTGGGTGCGCACCGTCGCCGCCGAGTGGGGCGAATGCGGCCGCGTTGCGGTGGAGGACGGCGCCTTTCTCGGCTTCGTCAAGTACGCGCCTCCGCAGTACTTTCCGCAGGCGCTGCATATGCCGTCGGGGCCGCCGCTCAAGGGTGTTCCCATGATCGCCTGCATGCACCTCGTTCCCGAGGCGCGCCGCCGCGGACTCGGCGGTGTCCTGCTGCGTGCGGCCATGCGTGATCTGACCCAGCGGGGCGAGCGGAGCGTCCAGGCTTATGCACTCGCCGTGCGGACCGACTTCGAGAACTCGCCGCTCGTGGGCGTGGAGTTCCTGCTGCGCAACGGCTTCGAGGTGGCCACGCCGAATCCCGAGGTCCCACTGTTGCGGTTGGACCTGAAGTCGCTCGTCTCGTGGTCGGACAACCTCGAGGCGGTTCTGGAGTCACTGCGCATCCCGATCCGGGTTCCCGCGCGCGCGCCCGCCACGCTGGTCAACGATCGGGGCCGATGAGCATGTCGGGACCCACGCCGATCACCGACGGCGCAGCGCGCGCTCGTCGCGTCCTCGAGCGCCACGGGCTGGCAGCCGGGGTCCGCTCGTTCGATCGCTCGACCAAGACCGCGCAGGCC
>JBASOJ010000107.1:0-55884 GCA_049658145.1 Coriobacteriia bacterium | reverse complement strand
CATCGCGCCGGTCGCGCCGGTCGCACCCGCGGGCCCCATGGCTCCTGTCGTGCCTGTGGCTCCGGTGTCACCCGTGGCCCCAACGGCTCCGGTCGCGCCCTTCGCGCCGGTGTCGCCCCTCTCGCCCTGTGCGCCCTGTGGCCCGATGGCCCCGGGATCGCCCTTCTCGCCAGGATCGCCCTTCGGTCCCTGCGGACCTTCCGGTCCGGGCTGGTTGAGTACCACGAGCATCTCGCCAGGGGAGAGCTCAGCCTCGGCATCCGCAAGCGGGCGGAGTGCGCCTGTGTCGGTGTCATAGGCGGCAAGTATCGCGTTCTCGGCCTCAGCCGAGGCGCCGACGCTGCCCACGCGCGAGCCCAGGAAGAGCCCGGCGCCCCCCACCACTGCCGCCGTGACGAGGCTGGAGATGATTCCCACCGCCAAGCGTGACTGCAGTACAGAACTCGTTCCCTGTGTCATGAATTGACCCCCAAGGCTCGCCGCGGAACGAATCGGGGTGCAGGCGAACAGCGCCGCCCGACACCGCATACTCCCATTTTGCACCGAATCTGCCTGGTGGGGTGGCGATATGCGCTGAATGGCGCACGAACGACCGCTCGTCGGTTCGAGGCCCGCGCTCGTCGCTGCCAAAAGCGTGTGGACGCTGTACCGCCGCAACGAAGGCGATCACGGGCGGGCATATCGCCCGCGCCTCGTGCATTGCGTCACACGAACTTGATGGAGCCTGAACCACACGTCGGTTGACAGCGCGCGTTCGTCGTGGCTACTGTGATTGCTGGTGTTCCCTGCAGCAGCACGTACTCGCAGCACAGTCGCAGCTTACGTCGAAGCAAGGAGTCGCGGATGGAGCCCGTGGTATCTCCCGCTATCGTCAGCGAGATTGAAGAGGCGCTCGCACAGGTCTCCGAGATACGCGCCGCCCGCGTGGTCACTTCCTCCGCCGGCATCATCGACGAGATCCACGTTCTCGCGCTGCCGTCCAAGGCACCCAAGCAGCTGGTGCGCGACATCGAATCAACTCTCATGGCGGCCTTCGGCATCGCCATCGATCACAAGAAGATCTCCATCGCGCAGCTGGGCCAGGAGGCCATGCCCCACGTGCCCGAGCCGGCCAAGCCGCAGGCGCGTGCGCAGATCAAGAACATCAACGTCGAGGTCGTGGGCGTGTACGTGAACATCGGTGTGTCCCTCGAGCTCGAAGGCGAGCTGTTCGTGGGCAAGGCAACTGGCCCCGCCAGCCGCACCGGGCGCGAGCGGCTGGTAGCCGAAGCCACGCTCGACGCCATCGCGCAGTACCTCCAGGGAGCGTTCACCTTCGCGCTCGAGGACGTGGAGATCATCCGCCTGGGAAGAGAGAGCATCGCCACCGCGTGCGTGGTGCTGGTGACCTCGCTCGGGGAGCAGGCGTTTGCAGGCTCCGCACTCGTGCGCCAGAATGACAAAGACTCAATCGTCCGAGCCACGCTGGATGCCATCAACCGGCGACTCGGCTTCTTGACAACCCCATAGATGATCCCAGTTTGGGCCAACGCCGTGATTACCCGTTGGAACAATGTCAGCCATCGAATGAGCGAAGCGGACAGAGTTCTTCCGTCACTAGCGGGATGGGAGAAGATTCCACCTAGACAGGGGGTCTTCTCACATGAAGCGTATCGCTTTTCTGCTTGCATCTCTCGCTGCTCTCGTCATGGGCGGCGGGGCCTACTACAAGCTTTAGGTCTCGGCTTCAGCGGCGTTGGCCCAGCGCTCTTGTCCCCGGGGGTGGCGTGATGCCACGCAGGATGCGGGTCTACGTGGGGGTTGTCTGTGTGGGTGCTGTTGCACTTGCTCTAGTGCTCAGCTCTTCATTTCCCGTGCAGCAGTGGGTTCCCTTGGTCGCGCTCGTCCTCCTGAATGTGCTCACAGAGAACTTCGCCTTCACGCTTCCAGCCACAGGTTCCGTATCGCTCTCATATGCTGTGTCCTATGCGGCAATGCTGTATGCGGGACCGCTTGGCGGGGTCATATGCGCAGTGGCGGGCAGTTACACAATCGCTGAGTACCGTGTACGCAAGCCGGTGGTGTTCGGCATCTTCAACGCGAGTCAGCTGGCCCTCTCAGCAGGGCTGTCAGGCTTGGTTTACGTAACCCTAGGCGGGCCCGCGCTCTCGAGTTCGGACGCCTGGCAGAGCGGAATCTGGCAGTTGCCGGCAGCCGTGGCAGCAGTTGTGTTCTTCGTGGTGAACGTTGTGCTGGTTGGCGAGGGTTGGGCCCTAATGAGCCGTCATCGCTTGGTGGAGGCACTTCGGGAGCAGGGGGTTCTGTCGTCTGGGGCTAGTCACATAGTGCTAGCGCTGCTTGGGCTGATGATTGCAAGTCTGCTTTCACTGAGGAGTTGGCTCGGGCTCGGTCTGCTGGTACTGCCCTTCATGGCCGCGCGCCGGACTTTTCGCGTGTACGCGGAGCTATCCGAGGCGTACACATCCACGGTTCGCTCTCTCGTCACTGCCATCGAGGCCAAGGACCCATACACTCGAGGACATTCCGAGCGGGTCGCAGTGTATGCTCGGAAGCTGGCCGAACGTATGGCCCTCTCGCGAGCGGATCTCGATCTCCTGGAACGCGCCGCCCTGCTGCACGACGTGGGCAAGATCGGTATCGAGCTTGACACCCTTACCTCGCCGGCTCAGCTCTCGGGCGAGGAGGTGCGTGCCATCAGAAAGCACCCCGTGATCGGCAGCGAGTTGGTTGGGGACGTCGAGTTCCTGTCGGACGTGGTGTCGATCGTGAGGCACCACCACGAGCGCTTCGACGGGGCCGGATATCCGGATGGACTGATCGGGGAGAGCATCCCGCTACTGGCTCGCGTGCTGGCGGTCGCCGACTCGTACGATGCGATGACGTCAGATCGCGCCTATCGCCCCGGGATGTCGCAGGAGCAGGCGCTCGTTGAGATCGCCAGGGTGGCGGGAAGACAGCTCGACAGAGACATAGCGCGGCAGTTCTCCGCATTGATCGCCGACGGACCAGTCGAGGGAATCGGCTGATGGCTCCCAGGCCGACAGATAGCCACAACATCGGGATGCCCGGGCAGGCACTGTTCCTTGCCGCGCTGCTGGCGCTCTCGGCTGGTGGACTATGGCTCGTGTGGAGCCAGCGCCTGCCCGACTTCAGTCCTGTTGCCGCAGCTGGTCTGGTGGCGGCGTTCTTTGCCGTCAGGTTGATGACGATACGGCTTCCACAGGGTGATGACGTCTACGTGACCGTTGCCGTGGGCCTCGTGGGGTTGGCCATCGCCGACGTCGCTACGGTCATGGTTGCGTTTGCAGTTGCCGCATCGGTGGAGTCTGTTGCGCGCTTCTCGCCATCATCAAAGGCGGGTGCCGTCTTCCGGCTGCTGGATGGTGCACGCGGTACGGCAGTCATTGGACTGATGGCGCCGTGGCAGTTGCTGCTGCATGCGGACACGACATCGAATCTGCAGTCGGGCGATCTCATCATCGCGTGGCTGCTCGCGGTGGGGTTCGTTTGGGTCGTCGTAGACCTGCTGACTATCTCTATACAACAGTCCATATCAGGGGGTCAGTCTGTCGTCCAGGGCATGTCTACACTTCTGCGTCCGCTGCTGAGCGTCTACCTGGTGCATGTGTCTATGGCTGCGGTTGCGGTTCGGCTCTACGTCGAGTCCGGCGCCTGGTCCTTGCCAGTCGCGTTGTTGCTGACCTTGATTCTGCAGAACAGCTTCAATCTGTTCCTCCGCATCCGCCGCGCCTACTCCGATACCATCGGCGCGCTTGCGCATGCAGCCGAGCTCGACCGGCCACACGATTCGGGGCATGCGCGTAGGGTGGCCGATCTGGCGGTCGCAGTTGGGCGGCGGATGGGGCTGTCAAGCCTCGAGCTGGAGCGCATAGGGTACGCCGCGCTGCTGCATGACATCGGGCGGATGGGCGACGTAGGCGAGGACCCCAGCGGCGTCCATGCCCGTCGGGGGGCGGAAATCGTTGGATCGGTCCCATTCCTCAAGGATGTGGCGCCGTTGATTGACGGCGCAGAGGGGACGAGCGGCGGGCGGCAGCCGATCGGGGCCGATATCGTCCGCACTTGTTCGCACTACGATCGGCTGCGGGGCGAGCGCGGCGCCGAGGCGGCGATGGAGGCGCTGGCGATCGAGGCCGGCGGGCTACAGGGCCGCGTGTTGGAAGCACTCGATGAAGTCGTTCGCGCCAAGACGCTGGGGTCGGGTGTCGGACGTTGATCATGGCCGAAATCATCCTCGCCGGACTGCTGTTGGGCCTGGTAAGCGGGGGCTCGCCGCGGAACCTGGCGAAGGAGCCGCTGAGGGGTGAGTGGGTTCTTCTCCTGCTCTTACCTGCCCAGCTTCTGTGGCCGAGTGTTGCTACTCGGCTCGGGATGGCGTGCTCGGTGAGCATAATCGTCTGGCTGCTGCTCATGGCGGGCCTCGCCATCGTGCTGATGCTAAACGCGCGACGCAGGTGGATGCTGGCGTTCGCGGCGCTGGGCATCGCCGCGAACATCCTGGTCATCGGATTGAATCAGGCGATGCCCGTGAGCATCAAGGCGGCCTCAGAGATTGGTAGTCCTCGCGAAGCAGCTCGCGTTGCGCTGAAGGACGACTGCCTCCACGAGGAGATGGGCAGCACCACGCTCGCACCATTCTTAGCGGACGTAATCGCAGTGCCAGGTCCCGCGTGGCAGCGAGGGGTACTCAGCCCGGGCGATGTGTTGTTGGCATGCGGGTTGGGTGCGTGGGTGTTCGCGGCAAGCCGACGAGGTCTGCCAGCGGCTGGGTAGTTGGGCAGGCATAGAACACTGAGCTGTACGCGCCTGCACTCTTGCACAGACTCGACATATGCGTCTAAATCATGAATTAGCCTCTTGAGGTCTCCAGCGCCGATTCTAGGGGGAAGAATGGCAAGGGCGGAGGCCGCAGCATGCGGAATCCCGGATTTCGGTCCGGTTGTGGATCGCACGCGCTTGGTACGCGTGGCGCGAATGCAGAATCCTGCATTGACGGTAATCTGCGCTCCACCGGGATACGGCAAGAGTGTGCTGGCCGCGCAATGCGCCGCAGCGCTTGAGCATGATGATGTGCTGTGGGTGTCACTGTATGACACGGACGTTCAGGGAGACGAGTGGCTGGGACGCGTCGTTGAGGCTCTGTCTCCATCCAGCTCTGGAGTCTCCGAAGACGAGTGCCTCCCACAGTATGTGTGTGAGGCATCGCGGGCCGACCTAACCCTTAAGGCCCGGGATTACCTTGCCGCAAAGGCCGGAAAGAGTGTGCACCTCGTACTCGATGGGGCTACCCGGGTTGATAGCCTTGAACCTCTTGTGGAACTTGCCACGATGCTGCGTCATCACGCGACGCCGCCCAGCCGGTTGACGGTCACCTGCAGGTCCATCGCGGTGAGCGAGTATGTACCCGACCCAGCTGCGGTCTGGATGGTCGGCGCTGAAGAACTGCCCTTCGACCACGGCGAGGTCGTCCAGCTGCTCGTTGATGCGGGTTTTGCCGGAGATCCGAACCGAAGAGCAGAGGAACTTCTTGATCGGTTTGCCGGACATCCTGCGCTCACTTCTCTGATGCTCCGACACGAGGATGCGGATATACGGTCGAATCCGCCCCTTGATCTTGTTTGGCATGTTCAGCGTCTGGTGGCAGTGCTACCGGATGATTCCCTGAAGATGCCGTACTGTGCGGCGCTGCTGCGCGACGGGACTGCCGCTGAGCTCGATGACTGCATGGCTGCAGCCGGTGAGGCCTCAGCGGATTGGGCGGTCGCACAGGTTCTGGCGCCCCTGCTGAGCGTCGAGCGGGATACCAAAGGGTTGCCCGTGCGCTTTCGCATGCACGGCGTGATGTGCGGGGTACTGACATCAGCGGTTCCCGCGCGCTGCGGCGAGCGTGCGGCTGCCGCTCTCCGTGCTGGCATCCTCACGCGCTTGGCGCATACGCGTGATTCCGCACGACTCCAGTCCGTGCTGTTGACCTCCTGCACGGTGGACGAAGTTGCGGCGTATTGTGAGGCTCACTGGTCGCAGCTGCTCCGGACCGTCGGGCCCAAGGCGGTAGAGCGCTGTCTGAGTCGTGTTCCTGCTGTAGCAATATCATCCAGCGCTCCACTTCTCGTACTGCGCGCAGCGGTGCTGCGGGAGAGTGAGCGCTCAGAAGAGGCGGCGCTGCATGCGTCGCTGGCGCAGCGCATCGCCGAAGCCGACGGTGACCGTAGGACTCAAGCGGGCGCCATCCTGCTTGGCGTTTCGTCTGCCATTGAGGTGGGCGATCTTATCACTGGGAGAGAGATCCTCGGACAGATCGACAGCACGATGCGTGACTACCTGGATCTTCCAGCACGCTGCCTATTTGAATCATACCGGGCGGTCCTCGATGCCTATCGCGCTGACTACGAGTCCGCACATGCACATCTGCGTGGTGCTACGGAAATGTTGCGCCAGATTGACGCGCGGTCATGGGAGGCGGTGTGGGCCACCAACTGCGTCAGTGGGTGCCTGGGTCAACTGCAGGGTCGTTGGGATATCGCCAGGACATTGATGATGCGTGCCGCTGCCTGGCCCAACACCACACCTCTCCAGCGGCTTCAGATGCGAGCCAATACCGCGGTCTCTAGCCTCGAGATGGGATGCGTCCAGGACGCCAGAGCAATGCTCACCAGCATGTTGGGTGAAATCGGCGATGTCGGTTTGCATGGGTTGACGGCCTATGTGACGGGTACTCTCGCGGATGTGCTCTGTCTCGATCAGACAGAGTCAGCGGAGGAGCTGTACTTCTCGGCGCAGACAATGTTCGCTGCTCGTCAGGATGAGGTTGGGATGGCGATGGAGCAGACGCTTCATGCGATGCTGCGCCGGGCGGACGGCTCCTCTGAGGAGTCTCTCGCGCTGGCTGAGGTGGCAGTAGCCCAACTGCGTGCGAAGGGTTCGTGCGTGAGTCTGATCTGCGCTGCCGCTGAGATCGAGGTCGCCGCATCGCTCCTCTCCCTCGGCGACCGCTGGGGCGCGCGCCGCATCGTCTCGCGTATGTTGTCCGACCTCGAAGACTCTGGCGCGGCCATGCACCTCCTGCTCGCCACCCTCGTCATGGCCGAGATAGAGCGGCAGGAGGGCGATCAAGACTCAGCTGTCGCCATTCTCCGCCCACATGGCGAATACATCGCCACAGGGTCAGCCAACTGGCGCACGGCCATGTACTGCAGGGCCTTCCCCGGATTGCTGTGCCTGCTCACGGCCGCGTTTGGTGCCGAGGAGTTGCCGTTACGCATGCTTCGCCTCATTCCCAGTGAGACTATCGAGGCCGCCGCCGCGTGCGGCAGTGGCGCCTTCTCGGAGGATGTTCGCGCGGTTATCACCACCCGCGCGATGCCTGGCGGCGAAGCTGGCGAGTCGGCGCCTGCAGCGCTGGAAGATGAATGTCCGCAGTGCCACGTCCGCCTCTTCGGCGGACTTGAGGTGACGGTTGCGGGCGCTCCGGTTCCCGATGAGTCCTGGCGCAAGCGCAAGGTCCGCGTCCTGTTCGCGATGTTGGCAAGTCGCTGCGGCCAGGACATCCCGCGCGACGTCCTGCTCGAACGGCTCTGGCCGGATATGGACGATGAGCGCGCCCGGCGCAACTTCTATGTCACGTGGAGTGCGATCAAGCGTGGGCTGGCGAATGGTGGACCGCCCGCGTCCAGCTCGTCGATGCTCCGGAGCTCTGGCGGTGTGTGTCGGATAACCAAGGCCGTCCGAGTCGACTTGGAGGATTTCGACGACGCAATTGCCACTCTTCGGCTTGCGGATGCCGCCCATGATGAGCCCGCGGTTCTCTCGGCGGCTCGTTCCTTGACCAGCATCTACCGAGGGGAGCTCCTCCCTGGGGACATCTACGAGGAGTGGTTCTCAGACATCCGTGAGCGCACGAAGCATGACTTCTGTGACGCGATGATGCTCGCGGCCCGTGCTGCGGAAGCGGCGGGCGACCCGGATGAGGCCTTGGTCTTTCTGCGGCCGGCCGGTGAGGCCGATCCGTGGCGCGAGGACATCTACCAATCGATGATGCGCTGCCAGATGGTGTCCGGGCGGCGGAGCAGCGCAATCGAGACCTACATCACGTGTCGCGGTCGTCTGGTCGAGGATCTGGGCATCGATCCATCAGCCGAGACGACCAGGTTGTACGAGGCCGTCCTGGCGATGGAATCGGACGCGACGACGTAGTAGTCGGGTGGTGCATTTGGCGTTTGACTTCGGTTGACTTCTGGCTAACGTCCCCTCGCTATGCTGCACGTGCAGCGGTTCGAAAGATCGCCGAGCGGCCCTTGTGCACTGCACGTGAGCGCAGCGGTGAGGAGACGGGAGACCTCCTGAGGGGCACTGGCTGTGTGAGCGAGCACGTGCAGGTCTTTGGAGCTGGCTGTGGGCCGGGAGTCGACAGATTCCCGGCCCTTCCGCTGCTCTTCGCGTCGACGAACTGATGCCAGCCCCCCCGTGCTACAATCTCTTGGCTCTTTCCACCTCAAGACACACTCCTGAGGAGCACACCTCATGGCTAACCTGTTCACCAAGCTGCTCACCGCCGGCGAGGGCAAGCAGTTCCGCGAGTACGACGCCATCGTGGCGCAGATCAACGCCCTCGAGCCGCGCATCGAACCCCTCACCGACGATGAGCTCCGCGGCAAGACCGCCGAGTTCCGCAACCGCGTCGAAGCGGGGGAGACGCTCGACGAGCTCCTCCCCGAGGCCTTCGCGGTCGTGCGCGAGGCTGCCAAGCGCTCGCTCGGCATGCGCCACTTCGACGTGCAGATGATCGGCGGCATCGTGCTGCACCGCGGCAACATCGCGGAGATGAAGACGGGCGAGGGCAAGACGCTCGTGGCCACGCTGCCGGTGTACCTGAACGCGCTCGCCGGCAACGGCGTGCACGTGGTCACCGTGAACGACTACCTCGCCAAGCGCGACAGCGAGTGGATGGGCCGCGTGTACCGCTTCCTCGGCCTCGAGGTTGGCATCATCCAGAGCGGCATGGACCCCAAGACTCGCAAGCCGGCCTACGCGGCCGACGTCACCTACGGCACCAACAGCGAGTTCGGCTTCGACTACCTGCGCGACAACATGGTCACACGCCCCGAGTTGCGCGTGCAGCGCGGCCACCGCTACGCCATCGTGGACGAGGTGGACTCCATCCTCATCGACGAGGCGCGCACCCCGCTCATCATCTCGGGCGCCGGAACGCGCTCGGCGGACACCTACAAGTCGTTCGCCAAGATCGCGCCGCGCCTCAGGATCGACGAGGACTTCGAGCTCGACGAGGCCAAGCGCACCGTGGCCCCCACCGAGAGCGGCGTGGAGCGCGTGGAGCAGCTCCTCGGCATCGAGGACCTCTACGCCGACCCGTCCGGGCAGATGGTCAACCACCTCCAGCAGGCCCTCAAGGCGCAGTACCTCTTCAAGAAGGACGTCGAGTACGTGGTGAAGGATGGGGAGGTGCTCATCGTCGATGAGTTCACCGGCCGCATCATGTACGGGCGCCGCTGGTCCGACGGTCTGCACCAGGCCGTGGAGGCCAAGGAGCACGTGCACGTGCGCGAGGAGAACCAGACGCTCGCCACCATCACGCTGCAGAACTTCTTCCGCCTGTACGACAAGCTCGCCGGCATGACCGGTACGGCGGTCACGGAAGACTCGGAGTTCCGTGAGATCTACAACCTGCCCGTGGTGGTGGTCCCGTCCAACCGCCCGATGGTGCGCGACGACCGCAACGACCTCATCTACCGCACCATCGATGCGAAGTTCGACGCGGTGTCCGAACTCATCGCCGAGCGCCACGCAAGCGGCCAGCCGTGCCTCGTGGGCACCATCTCGGTGGAGAACTCCGAGCGGCTCTCGGCAGCGCTCAAGCGTCGCGGGATCCCACACAACGTGCTCAACGCGAAGTTCCACGAGATGGAAGCGCACATCATCGCGCAGGCGGGCCGCACGGGCGCCGTCACCATCGCCACCAACATGGCTGGCCGCGGTACCGACATCATCCTCGGCGGCAACCCCGACTTCCTCGCCGCTGAGCTTCTGCGCGAGCGCGGCGTGCAGCCCGAGGAGGCCACCGACGAGCAGCGCGCTGCCGCGGTAGCCGACGCGAAGGCAGCATGCGCGGCCGAGCACGTCGAGGTGGTCGGCGCGGGCGGACTGGCGGTCATCGGCACGGAGCGCCACGACTCGCGACGCATCGACAACCAACTCCGCGGCCGCTCGGGACGCCAGGGTGACCCGGGCCTCTCGCAGTTCTACCTCTCGCTTGAAGACGACCTCATGCGGCTGTTCGGCGGCGGGCGCATGGACAAGATCGGCGCCTTCATGGCTAGGACCGAGATTCCGGACGACATGCCAATGCAGGCCGGCATGGTGAGCAAAGCGATCGAGAGCGCGCAGCGGCAGGTGGAGGCGCAGAACTTCGCGTCCCGCAAGTACGTGCTCGAATACGACGACGTGATGAACAAGCAGCGCCAGGTGATCTACGCCGAGCGCAACGAGATCCTCGACGGCAAGGACATCCGCGCCCGTGTGGAGGAGATGATCGGGGAGACGGTGACCTCCATCGTCGGTGAGTTCTGCCCCGAGAAGACCTACTCCGAGGAGTGGGACTGGGACGGTCTGGCCGAGACGCTCACCGAGGTCACCGGGCAGACGCTCGTGGATGACGACGCACGCAAGACAGAGAACCCCTTCGAGCTCGCCGATCTACTTTCGGCCAAGGTCCTCGCGCTCTACGAGGCCAAAGAGGCCGCGGTCGGCACCGACCAACTGCGTGCGCTCGAGCGGCACGTGATGCTGCGCGTGATCGATGCGCGCTGGATGAACCACCTGCTCGAGATGGACTACCTGCGCGACGGTATCGGCTTGCGCGCCATCGGCCAGCGCGACCCGCTGGTGGAGTACAAGGCCGAGGCCTACGAGATGTTCAAGTTCCTCGTGGGCGAGATCAGCCGCGACTTCCTGCGCACGATCATGCACATCCAGCTCGCCGCAGCCCCCGTACCGGTGCCCGAGGCGCCCGAGGTGAGCAAGGTCACCTACTCGGCGCCGAGCGAGTCGACGATTTTCGGCGGAGCGCGCCAGGCGGCGAGCAACGAGGCCGCCATGGCGCAGGTGGGCGGGGGAGCGAGCGAGGCGATGGCGAAGGCCGCCGCCGCAGGCGCCGCACGTCCGGCCACACCGGGCGCGGCCACCGTGGTGAAGGACAAGAACGACCCCTACGCCAACGTCGGGCGCAACGAGCCCTGCCCGTGCGGCAGCGGGAAGAAGTACAAGTACTGCCACGGGGCGAACTGAGCGGGGTTCGGTACCGGCGCACGGGCGGGCCGCACTCTTACGTCTGGCTCTAGCGTAGTGCTACGCTTGCGTCGCCAGCATGTAGCCTGTGCCCGGCGCCGCTTCACACACAGCGGTGAAGATGTTGTCGTGCAGTTACGGGCTGCTCCGAGCTCAGGGGGTAGTATGCCGAATCGACATCCGCTGTTTCGAACTCCGCGCTTGCGGCATTGGGATCTGAGCAGCAGTTCGCGCGCAGCGCTCGGGATCAGTCTTGCACTCGCGTTGGTGACACCGCCAGGAGTGGGGCTTGGGCCGGAGCAAGCCTCAGCGCTTGAGATTGCGGAGTCGCTCATTCGAGTATCGACATCTTCAAGTGGGGCTCAGTTCATCGGGCCCTCTCTCTATCCGAGCTTGTCAGCAAACGGTCAGTATGTTGCGTTCACTGGCGCCGCTGCAGTCGTTCCAGGCGATGACCTCATGCCGGGTGACATGTGCTGGTACGAGGTGTGGGTGAAGAGCGTTATCACGGGCGAGACCGAGCGCGTGGCGGTGAGCTCCAGTGAAGTCCCGGCGAACGCGGAATCGGGGTCAGCCTCGATCAGCGCTGACGGCCGGAATGTGGCATTCGTGAGCGCTGCGTCGAACCTGGTAGTGGGTGACACGAACGGCGTATCCGACGTGTTCGTGCGCGATCGTATCGCGGGAACCACGAAGCGCGTATCCGTCAGCGAAAGTGGCGGACAGGCCAGCGTGGGCGTAGCTGAGGCCTGCATCTCTGAGAACGGCCGATACGTGGCATTCTCTACGGCCGCAGCTCTTGTCTCTGGTGACACAAACGGGGTTGTGGACGTCTACGTGCGTGATCTCACACGGGGCACAACGACCCGAGCCTCACTCGACTCGAATGGTGGCCAGTGGTCGGACAACGCCGTGAACGGCATCTCCATCTCGGGGGACGGTCGCTACGTGGCGTTCTGCATCAGTGTCAACATCGACCCCGGTCCCGCGGGGTATGGGGTCGACCAAGTCTTCGTGCGCGATCGTGCAGTCAGCAAGACCATCACCGTGTCGGGACCCACGCGCGGACTTCCGTCCGCAGACCAATCATCGAGCTTCCCTGCGCTGTCTGCTGACGGCCGCTATGTGTCTTTCAGCTCAGGCGACTCGGCGCTGGTTCCCGGCGACGCCAACGGCGACGGGGACGTCTTCGTGAAGGACCTGAGCACCGGTCGGATCGAACTTATCTCCACCGACTCGGTGGGAGTCCAGATCGGCGGCTTCGCCTACTCTTCGCTCTCCGGGTCGGGGCGCTTCGTAGGATTCGCGACTCACAATCTCGGGTGCTTCGTGAAGGACCGGGTCACGGGGGTGACCAGAGCGGTCCCTGGGTCCGGATATGATCCGCAGCTGAGCGCTGACGGTCGGTATATGGCGTTCTCCTCCTACGCGACCGATCTCGTGTCTGGCGACACCAACGAGGCGTCAGACATCTTTCATTTCGACGTGTCGACCGTCGCTGATGAGTTCGTCCGAGCCCCATCGCCTGATCCCGTGGTTGTGAATCCGGAAGCTCCCGTGTCGGGCGAGCCAGTTCTCGTCCTCATCGCCGGGCTTGAGTCGAAGACGGGAGGCTACTCGGTTGCAGGAGGCACGAGGTCTGGTTCACCAGGTGCTCCATGGGACTACCTGGGAACTGCCCGTGCGGCGCGGGATCTTGGTGCGGCAGATGTTGTCGTGATCCCGACAGCACCCGGGTCATTGAGTTGGCCCGACTCGCACATCGATGGAGTGCTCGATTCTACCGGCAAGCTGAACAGGAATGTCGATGAGCTGGCAAGCATGCTCTGCTCCACTCCGCTTGCCTCGCGTCTCAGTGGACGTCCTGTCATCTTGATTGGGCATTCGTATGGCGGAGTGATAGCCCGGACGATGCTTGCGTCGTCGATACTGGAGAATTATGGCTCGCGTACGCCATACATCGCTGGGCTTATACAGTTCGGCAGTCCGAACGGTGGATCAAACCTCGCAGAATGGTCGACGCAGATTGGCATCAAGGACTCGGACGCCGTGTACGACATCACGCGTGAGAGCATGAAGGAGCTCAACCAATCGGATGCCCTCAAGTCGGTTCAGGTTCCTGTTGTTCGCTTCGGAGGCACCTATGCGCCGGATGCCGTCACCGTGATCCAGTCGTCTCTGTCTCCGGTCGATCAGTATCTGGCATCCCAGTTATCCTTCATGTCTGAAGCGCACAGCGGCCGACCTAACGATGGCATGGTCGCCTACGATTCGCTGCGCACCGGGTTCGGCACTCTAGACGAGGATGACTTCGGCGGTGGCGCGTGCCTACAGTTCATCCTCGCAGGCCACTCGGCCGACATGCCTGGCGTAGGGCGGACCTACAAGATCGGACTATGGCCCAGCACTACGGTCTCGTATGAGGAGCTGGTGCCACAGGGGCGGTCTTCAGAAACGTACCCGCTGCTCGCAGCATACGTCCAGAACCTCGCGCGGCGTGCGACCACCGGTTCCGGCTCGGCCGCTCTCCAGTCTATCGAGGATGCGGTTGCGGAGGTGGCCGAGACGAGTGTGTTGAATGGCGCATTTCTACCGCAGTATTCGCTCGAATGCGTTGACGGAGCGGCCACAAGCCTGTCAATCCCTCTCGATGGGCCGACCAGGTTCCGTGCGGCATCGGCCAGCGGATCACCGGTTCTGACCGTGTTGGACGAGACTGGAGCTCTGGTGGTGTCCTCGTCCTCGACCGGCGTTGATGAGGATCAGGGACTATCCGTAACGTACTGCACCGTGGATTCCATTGAGCCCGGAGAGCACACCGTCCGGGTGTCTCTGCCCGCCGGCACATCCGGCACGGTGACGCTCACCGGTGCCTGTAGCGATGGTGCCCAGTTGGCGCTGTCGTCTGTTGGCGCAGGCCTCGTGTCCACACCTATTGCTCTCACAGCACAGTTCGCATCAGCTGATGGCAGCCCACTCACCGGAGCTGTAGTCAGCGGGGTTGCATCGCTTGATGGCCAGGACGACGTGTCGCTTGCGTACAATGATGACGGTACGGGCGTCGACGAGGTTGCCGGAGACGGTATCTACAGCGTTGCGTTCACGCCGCCCACGCGCGGGCGGTGGCTTGTTGCGGTAGAGGCTCGCCATTCCAGTGCGGAGCGGGCGTGCACTACGGTTGTGGACATCGGCGAACTCCTGGCGACAGCAGTCGGCCCTCCGGTCGAATGGACGGCTCCTGGGGCGGGCGGAACACTGGCCTCGTGGGGGCTTTCGGTGCCCGTCCACGTTTCTGAGGAGGGTACGTACACCGTTGCCGGTGCCTTGACGGATGCCGCGGGCGACCCCGCAGACTCGGTGAGGGTCACGGCATATCTGGCGGCGGGGGAGACGAGGACGCTCGTGGTCAGCGCTGACGCTGCGCAGTTTGCCGACATCACACCCGGCCCTCTCACGGTCGCTCCACTGCTGATCACTCGCTACACAGACGGGCTTGAGATGGTGGCCGGCTCTGGCCCGGGCCTAACTTCGGCTACGAGCTACTCTGTTGATGATTTCACCGACTTCTCGATTACTCTTGAGGGACCAGCCGAGGATCCAAGTCCCACCGGAGCAGTGCAGTTCATCGGCACGGCGCACAACACTCCGTCCACGGTTGCTTCAGTGGAGTACTCGATTGATGGAGGCGTTTCGTGGCAGCCTGTCGGGGCTCTGGACGGAGCATTCGACTCCTCGCATGAGGACTTCATAATCGACCTTGACTTGCCCGACTATGTCTACGGCATCTACGTGCGTCAGACTGGCGCCGATGGCGTGGGACTACCGGTAGGCGACTGGGCCGGCATCCGCTTCGCGGTCGACACCGTGGCGCCTGCTCAGCCTGCGGACCTAGCTGCGGTCGTTGAAGGGGATTCGGAATCGCCCCTTGCCCGTGCTAGCTGGCTGCCCTCGGATCCGCCATCGGATACTTCGTCGCTTGTGAGCTACGTGGTTGCGCTGGATGGCGAAGAGGTGGGTACCACGTCGGGAACCGACCTGGACGTGCTGTTGCCTGACGATGGTGTGCATACGCTGACTGTCACACCCGTTGATCTTGCCGGCAACACGGGTATCTCGAGTGCCGTGCAGGTGGGGGCTAGCACCACACCGGTCACACTTATGCCCGTCTACCGCTTCTATCGCCCCTCGCTCGGCACCCACTTCTACACTGCCGATGAGGCCGAGATGTTGAGGGTGCGGAATACGCTCGGCGCCGTCTACACCTACGAGGGGCCGGCGTACTCACTCAACCCCGCCAACAACGCCACCCCGCTGTACCGCTTCTACAAGCCATCGACGGGAACCCACTTCTACACCGCGAGCGAGACCGAGAAGGCCAACGTGCGGGCCAACCTCGCGCACCTCTACACCTACGAGGGTCCCGCCTACAACGTCTCCGCTGATAGCGGCGGCGGCACCAAGCAGATGGTCTGGCGCTTCTACAACCGCCTCAACGGCACACACTTCTATACCGCTGACCCCGGTGAGCGGGCTACCGTCGAGGCGACCCTCGGTCACATCTACACGCTCGACGGCCCGGCGTTCTACCTCGGGAAGTAGGGCCAACGCGTAGAGGTGCGGTTTTCGCTAGAGTGGACGTGTCCACTCTAGCGGGGATCGACACCTGGGAGGCCGGCGTGGCTGGTGTGCGGAAGCCGAGAATCGCACTGCGCGCGGCGGCATGGCTCGCGGTGGCCTCCGTCGTTCTTTCGGCACCGACGGCGCTCGCGCTCGCGGCCAGCTCGCAGGCCGCGTCAGCGCCAGGCATTGCTGTTGCCGCGGCTTCTGCTCCCGGCGGGAGGCCGAACGACTATACGGCCGATGAGATCCTCGTTCGCTTCGACCCGGTCGTGCCCGCGTCCGTGCGCCAGACGGTGCACGCGATGCGCGGCAACAGGGCCGTACGTTCCTACACGCTGGTTCCCGGGCTTGAGCTCGTGAAGCTCGCCCCCGGCGCCGGGGTGGCGCAGTCGGTGAGCGCCTACTCGGCGATGTCCGGCGTCCGCTACGCCGAGCCCAACCAGACGTATCATCTCGCCTCCACGCCGAATGACCCGGGCTTCGGCCTGCTCTGGGGCCTCAATAACACCGGTCAGGTGTATTACAGCGACGGCACCACCACCTTCTCGGGCACTCCCGATGCGGACATCGACGCCCCGGAGGCCTGGGCGGTCACAACCGGCTCGGCGAGCGTTCTCGTCGCGGTGATCGATACCGGTGTGGACTACACGCATCCCGATCTGGTGGCCAACATGTGGACCAACCCGGGCGAGATTGCGGGCAACGGGCTTGACGACGACGCCAACGGCTACGTTGACGACGTGCACGGCTGGAACGCCGTGGCCAACAACGGAGACCCGATGGACGATCACGGCCACGGGACGCACTGCGCCGGTACGATCGGCGCATCGGGGAACAACGGTACCGGGGTTACGGGCATCAACTGGGATGTGTCGATCGTGGCGATCAAAGCGGGAAATGCCGTCGGCGAGTTTTCGTCATCCGACATGATCGAGGCGATGCAGTACTCCCGCGCGATTGGCGCGGACCTCACGAGCAACTCGTATGGCGGCTGGGGGCCGTACAGCCCGTCGCTCTACGATGCGATCGCGGCGACCGACAGCCTGTTCGTGGCTGCCGCAGGCAATGACGGTCTGGACATCTCGGGCTCGTTCCCCGGCGGCATGCTCGGCGATGACTACTACCCGCCCAACAGCAGCTGGTACCTCTTCCCGGCATCGTACGACCTGGGCAACATCCTCGCGGTCGGCGCATCGGATGCCGACGACGTGATGGCGAGTTTCTCAAACTACTCCGCCACGAAGGTCGACCTGTTCGCGCCCGGGCAGATGATCGGCAGTACGTATCCGGATCCGGAGCGCCCATATGTCTACATGAGTGGCACCTCGATGGCCACGCCGCACGTTGCGGGTGTTGCCGCGCTGATCCTGTCGTCGCGGCCATCACTCGGCTGGACCGAGCTCAAAGCGGCGATCATGGGCACGGTCGACCCGAAAGCGGCGCTGACGCCGTACTGCGCGACGGGCGGCAGGCTCAATGCCCGGGGTGTTGTGACGCCGACGCCGGTGGCGGATGACGACTCGTACGTCGCGGCCGAGGATTTGCAGCTGATCGTTCCGGCCGCAAATGGTGTGCTCGTGGGCGACACCGACCCGAAGGGCGACGGGCTCACCGCCTCGCGTGAAGGTGCGTCCGGCCCCTCGCACGGCGAGCTCACGCTCAGTGCAGATGGCTCCTTCACGTACACGCCGGATGCCAACTACTGGGGTCTCGACCAGTTCACCTACCGGGCCTTCGACGGTTCGTACTACTCGAACTTCGCGACCGTGTCGATCACGGTCACACCGGTGAACGATCCTCCGAGCTTCACAGCCGGATCCGATGTCGCCCTCGCCGAGAACTCGGGCGCCTACTCGGCCGTGTGGGCGACGGATATCTCGCCCGGTCCGTTCGAGACGGAGTCGGTCACCTTTGAAGTCACGAGTGACAACACAGCGCTCTTCTCCGTGCAGCCGGCCATCGGTTCTATGGGGACACTCACGTTCACACCGGCTGCTGCCGCGAGCGGCTCGGCGCTTGTCTCCGTCACCCTGCGCGATGCCTTCGGGCTTGCGGGCGGCACGGGGACGTTCACGATCACGGTGACGCCCAACATCGCTCCGGTGCTCTCCGCCATCGGGAACCAGAGCGTGGACGAGCTCGCGCTCCTTTCCTTCACGGCGAGCGCGACCGACGCCGATCTGCCCGCCCAGACGCTCCGCTACTCGCTCGGCTCCGGCGCGCCTTCAGGCGCCGCGATCACCGTGGGCGGCGCCTTCACCTGGACGCCCACTGAGGCCCAGGGTCCCGGCTCCTACGACGTCACGGTCGTCGTCTCCGACGGTGCGGTTGCCGACTTGGAGACAGTCACGATCACCGTCGCCGAGGTGGCCGATCCCGTGTCCGTTTACCGCTTCTACAACGGCCATCTCGGCACGCACTTCTACACCGCCGATGAGGCGGAGAAGGCAAGCGTGCAGGCCACGCTTTCGCACATCTACGCCTTCGAGGGCGAGGCCTACCGGCTGAACCCCGCCAACAACACAACCCCGCTGTACCGCTTCTACAAGCCGTCGACGGGAACCCACTTCTACACCGCGAGTGAGAGCGAGAAGGCCAACGTGCAGGCCACCCTCGCGCACCTCTACGCCTATGAAGGCCCAGCCTACAATGTATCCGCCGATGGCGGCGGCGGCACGAAGCCGATGGTCTGGCGGTTCTACAATCGCCTCAACGGCACGCACTTCTACACCGCCGATGCGTCCGAGCGCGACAGCGTCATCGCCAACCTTTCGCACATATACACGCTCGATGGTGCCGCGTTCTATCTCGGGCAGTAGATGCGCCCCGTCTGGTCTGCGGGGGTGTGCCCGAGGGCTGCCGTGATCGCGGTGCTGACGGGAGTGATGGTGCCCATCGGCGCTCCGGCGGGGATAGCCCAGCCGGTCACCGTCGACACCTACTGGGTGGACGACACGGTCGGCGTGAATGCTCCGGGTCGTGGCTCGGAGGCTGAGCCGTTCGAGACGATCACGTACGCCGCGGCCGTTGCCGATGCGCTTGACACGATCGTGGTCCGGCCGGGGGCGTACAGTTCGCCGAAAGATGAGACTCTTCCGCTTCCATAGCGTGCGCCTTGGCAGCCACGTCTACACTGCTTCGGCAGAAGAGGCCGATCACGTGATTGAAACCTGGCCGACCATCTACGAGGGCCCGGCCTGGATCGGGCTGTAGTGCTACAATCCGTCTGCCCTAAGGCACCTTCCTGGCGCTCCCGGATACGGACGGAACTCCCGTGATCGAAGACCGCAACGCAGACATCCAGGCGCTCCGCGAGCGCGTATCGCACATCGCCGTGTACCTCCACCTCGACGCGAAGCGAACCGAGCTTGCCGCGCTCGAGGAGCGCACCACCGCGCCCGACTTCTGGGACGACCAGTCGGCCGCCCAGCAGGTCATGGCACAGGCCTCGGGCCTGCGCGACGAGATCGAGGGTTACGAGTCGCTCGTCAGCGCGCTCGACGAGATCGAGGTCGCCAACGAGCTCGCGGTCGCGGAAGGCGACGAGGAGCTTGGCACCGAGACCGCTGCCGGGCTGAAGGACCTCACGCGCGCCACCAACGACCTGGAGCTCGCCACCTGGTTCACCGGCGAGTTCGATCACGGGGACGCCCTCGTCACCATCCTTCCCGGCCAGGGCGGCCTTGAGGCGCAGGACTGGGCCGAGATGCTCATGAAGATGCTCGTCAAGTACGCGGGCATCCGGAAGTGGAAGGTCGACGTGCACGACGCGCCCGCCGGCGTGGAACTCGGTATCGACCGCGCCGTCTTCACCGTCCACGGCCGCAACGCGTACGGCATGCTCGCCTCGGAGAATGGCGTGCACCGCCTCGTACGCATCAGCCCTACCGACGAGAAGAAGCGCCGCCAGACCACCTTCGCGCGGGTGGAGGTGCTCCCGGTCCTTCCCGACAACGTGGTCGTGGAGATCCGCGACGAGGACATCCGCGTGGACGTGTACCGCTCGAGCGGCCCCGGTGGCCAGAGCGTGAACACCACGGACTCGGCGGTGCGCATCACGCACATGCCGAGCGGTCTGGTGGTCACCTGTCAGAACGAGAAGAGCCAGCTCAAGAACAAAGAGACCGCCATGAAGATCCTCCGCTCGCGCCTGTACGAACTTGAAGAGGCCAAGCGCCTTGCGGAGCTCGACGCCCTCAAGGGCGAGCGGCAGGAGATCTCCTTCGGCAGCCAGATCCGCAACTACGTGCTGTACCCGTACCAGATGGTGAAGGACGTGCGCACCGGCATCGAGACGGGCGACGTGAACGGCGTGCTGGACGGCGATCTGGACGAGTTCGTCATCGGCTATCATCGCTGGCGAGTGTCCGAAGAGCAGGGCGCATAGATCCCAGGGAGGCGGGCATGTCGGCGGAGGTGAAGCGAGCGCTGTCCAGGGCCACGCCGTCGGCCGTGCTCAAGAGCCGTCGCGTTCGCGACTACGCGCTCATGACCATCGGTATCCTCATCGTCGCGTGGGGCCTGAACGCGTTCCTGATCCCCAACAAGCTCGCCGCAGGCGGCGTGTCGGGCCTGGCCACGGTCTTCTACTACCTCTTCCAGGACAAGTTCGGCATCAGCGTGCCCATCGGCGTGCAGATGCTCGTGATGAACGGCATCCTGCTCGTGATCGGCGTGTCGATCAAAGGCTGGCGCTACGGTGCCCGGACGGTTTACGGCATGGTGGCGCTCTCGGTGGCGGTCGATCTGCTCGCGCCCTTCACGCCGCATCTTGCCGCGAACGATCGGCTGCTCGCCGTCCTCTACGGTGGTGTGGTCACCGGCATCGGCATGGGGCTCGTCTTCAAGGCGCGCGGCAACACCGGTGGCACCGACATCGTGGCGCAGCTGCTCGTGGAGAAGGTCAACCTCGGCATCGGGCAGCTCATGCTGATCGCCGATGCCATGGTGACGCTCGTGGCGGCGATCGTGCTTGGCCCGGACCTGGCGCTCTATGGCGCTGTGGCGGTGTTCGTGATGGGCGCGGTGATCGATATAGTACAGGAGGGCCTCTCCGTGGAGAAGGCCGCCTTCATCATCTGCGACGAGCCGGGCCGCGTTGCCGATGCGGTGCTGCACCAGCTGGGCCGTGGCGCGACAGGCATCATGGCCAGGGGTCTGTACTCGGCCGAGCCCCGTGAGATGGTCTTCACCGTGGTGTCGCGACGCGAGATCGACGCTCTCAAAGCGCTCGTCCATGCGGTGGATCCGAAGGCGTTCGTTGTGATCGCCGATGTGCATGAAGCACTCGGTGAAGGCTTCAAGGAGATAGGGGCGGATCTATGACGCACGCGGCCCTGTTGGCGTCGATCGAAGCGCACGCCGCGCAGATGCGCTACGACATCATCGAGATGATCGCCGAGGCTGGAAGCGGCCATCCCGGCGGGTCGCTCTCAGCGGCCGATATCGTCGCCACCCTGTACTGGGGTGTGATGCGGCACAACCCGGCCGATCCGGCATGGTCCGGCCGCGACCGCTTCGTGCTCTCCAAGGGTCATGCCGCGCCCGTGCTCTACGCGGCGCTCGCCGGCGCCGGGTACTTCGGCCGCGATCATCTGGGGACGCTTCGGAAGCTCGGCAGCATCCTGCAGGGTCACCCCGACTGCATGAAGTGCGCGGGCGTGGAGGTCTCCACCGGCTCGCTCGGGCAGGGGCTCGCCATCGCAAACGGGCTGGCGTCAGCGCTCAGGATGGACGACGATCCTGCCCGTGTCTTCTGCCTGATGGGCGACGGCGAGCTGCAGGAAGGCTCGGTGTGGGAGGCGGCCATGTTCGCCGCCCACCGTCGACTGGACAACGTCACCGTCATCGTGGATCACAACGGCCTGCAGATCGACGGCGCGTGCGACAGCGTGCTGTGCCTCGGCGGTGTGCCCGAGAAGCTCGACGCATTCGGTTTCGAAGTACGCGAGGTGGGCGGGCACGACGTCGAGGACCTGCTGGGGGTCCTCAGCGAGCCACCGCTGATCGAGGGCGTGCCCGTGGCCGTGGTCGCCTACACCATCAAGGGCAAAGGCGTCTCCTTCATGGAGGGCGACGCCGGCTGGCACGGCAAAGCGCCCAACGCCGAGCAGACGGCCACGGCGCTCGCGGAACTCGGGGCGGTACTCGCGCAGGCCGGCGGCGCGCTCGAGGCCGCAGTCGGCTCGCTGCTCACCGAAGCGTCACCGGACGAAGGGGGTGCCCGATGAGCGAGAAGCGCGCAACGCGCGAAGCGCTCGGCGAGACCCTCGTCGAACTTGCGAACGAAGGCGTCGACGTGGTGGCCGTGGACGCGGACCTCTCCGGCTCCACCACCACCGCCAAGCTCGGCAAGGCGTTTCCGGATCGCCTGTTCAACGTCGGCATCGCCGAGCAGAACATGATAGGCACGGCAGCAGGTCTCGCAGTGGGCGGCAAGATCGCGTTCACCGGCAGCTTCGCCGTGTTCGCCACCGGTCGTGCGTACGACCAGGTGCGCAACACCGTGTGCTACTCGGGCCTGAACGTGAAGCTCACACCCACGCACGCGGGCGTGACCGTGGGACCTGACGGCGGCAGCCACCAGATGCTCGAGGACATCGCGCTCATGCGCGTGCTTCCGGGCATGCGCGTGCTCGTGCCGGCAGACTTCGTGGCCGCCAAGGCCGCCATTCGCCTTGCCGCCGCCACGCCGGGGCCGTTCTACATCCGGCTCGGCCGCGTCGGCGTGCCGGTCATCTACGATGAGGACTACACCTTCGAACTCGGCCAGGCTCGCGTGCTCCGCGAGGGCGTGCACGTCACGCTCGCGGCGTGCGGCGTGATGGTGGAGCAGGCGCTCGCCGCCGCCGATGAGCTCGAGCTCGAGGGGATCCACGCCGAGGTGCTCGACGTGGCCACGATCAAGCCGCTTCCCGCTGAGCAGATCGCCGCATCGGCCCGCAAGACCGGCGCGGTGGTGACGTGCGAGGAGCACTCGATCATCGGCGGGCTGGGGTCGGCGGTGGCCGAGGCGCTCGGCGAGCTGGCACCGGTGCCGCTGGCGCGCGTGGGCGTGGCCGACGTCTTCGGCACGTCGGGTGAGCCCGCGGAGTTGATGGCGCACTTCGGCCTCACGGGTCCGGATATCGCAGCGGCCGCGCGCAAGCTGTTCGAGAGGAAGCGGTAGGCGGCGCACTCGGCATGCGACGTGCTTACCCGGGTCCGGCGACAGTGTCGGCGCGCCGGTAGACTCTCGCTGCCGGACGTGGAGATTCGGTGACGGACGGTCCCCGGCGGCGTCTGAGCGGGCGCACTCTGCTAGACTATCGCGGGAATCGTCGCACAGATATGGAGCATCCCATGATCTCAATGCGGAGCGTCAGCAAGATCTACGTTCCGAACAAGCCTCCGGCACTCGACGACTGTAACGTCGAGATCGAGCAGGGTGAGTTCGTCTTCCTCGTGGGCCCCTCGGGGTCTGGCAAGTCCACCTTCATCAGGCTGTTGCTGCGCGAACTGCTGCCCACCAAGGGCCAGGTCGTCGTGGCGGGGCAGGACCTCACCAAGATGAAGAACTGGAAGGTGCCGTTCCTCCGCCGCAACATCGGCTGCGTGTTCCAGGACTTCAAGCTCCTGCCGAACAAGACGACGTACGAGAACATCGCGTTCGCGCTCGAGGTCATCGGCCGCAGCAAGCACGTCGTACGCACGCAGGTGCCCGAAGTGCTGCGCCTGGTGGGCCTCGAGGAGAAGATGGAGAGTTATCCCGATGAGCTGTCGGGCGGTGAGCAGCAGCGCGTGTCCATCGCGCGCGCGTTCGTGAACCGGCCGCCGCTGCTCCTGGCCGATGAGCCCACCGGCAACCTCGACCCGGCGACCTCGCTCGGCATCATGAGCCTGCTCAACCGTATCAACAAGACCGGCACCACCGTGCTGGTGGCCACGCACGATCGAGAGATGGTCGACTCCATGCGCAAGCGCGTTATCGCGCTTGAGGGTGGCAAGGTCGTCCGTGACCAGGACCGAGGTGTCTACGGCTATGGCGATTAACTTCGGCTACTTTGCCAAGGAGTCCGTCACCAGCTTCAAGCGCAACTGGGTGATGAGCCTCGGCGCGATCATCACCATCTACCTGTCGCTGCTGCTCGTCGGCGTGTCCGTCGGCTCGGGCTTCCTGCTCGGCCAGGTCGTGCAATCGGTGGAGGAGAAGGTCTCCATCCGCGTGTACCTGAAGGACGGCGCCGCCACCGAAGATGTGGATGCGCTGCAGCAGGAACTGCTCGCCAACCCGGAGGTGGCGACCGTCACGTACACCTCGAAGGAGCAGGCGCTTGAGGACTTCAAGAACACGATGGTGGCCGACAGCCCCGAGATCGTGGAGCAGCTCGAGGGCAACCCGCTGCCGGCATCCCTCGACGTCGATCTCAAGGATCCGCGCAACGTGATGATCGTGGTGGACGCCATCAAGGCGAGCCCGTCGTTCGCGGCCGTCGCGGACCGTCCGGACGATCCGGAGAAGTCGCTCAAGTACGGTCAGCAGATCGTCAACCAGCTGTTCGCCTTCACGTCCATCCTGCGCACCGTGAGTCTCGTGTTCGTCGCGCTCCTCGGCGTGATCAGCCTGATCTTCATCAGCAACGCAATCCGGCTCGCGATCTATGCCCGCCGCAAGGAGATCGGCATCATGCGGCTCGTGGGCGCGTCCAACTGGTTCATCCGCACGCCGTTTCTTATGGAGGGCGTGATCCAGAGCCTCGTCGGTGCCGGGCTCGCGATCGGTTCGCTGGCGCTGGTGTGGCTCTACGTGCTGCCGGCGGCCAAGGAGTCGCTGCCGTTCCTGCCGCTGACGCTCACCGGCGCTGCCGCGGCGCAGGTGTCGCTCATACTGATCGTGGCCGGCATCGTGATCGGTCTCATCGGCTCCGGCCTCGCCATGAGGCGCTATCTGAAGGTCTGATGCCTCGTGAAGACACTGCTCAAGCTCGTGGCCGCCCTGGTGGCCGCGCTGGTACTGGTTGTCGCGGCCTTCGGCGGAGGCGTGTGGTTCGAGCGCACCGTGCGGGACGGCGGCAGGGAGCCGGTCGACACCGTCGGTCTTGAGGCGGCGGTCAGCGAGGTCGCCACCATCATCGGCAATGAGGCGCTCGTACCGTCGAGTGAGGCATCGATGACCGCCGGTGCCATCTCGGGCATGCTGGAATCACTCGAGGACTCCCACGCCGTGTACTTCGATGCGAAGCACTACGAGTACTTCAACGAGCAGACGAACGGCAGTTTCTTCGGCATCGGCGTCACCATCTCCAACGAAGGCGACGACCTCGTCATCCAGTCGGTCATCAAGGGCACGCCGGCCGAGGCGGTCGGCCTCAAGGCCGAGGACGTGATCGTCGAGATCGGCGGCGAGGCACGCAAGCGCTGGGACAGCGATGAGGCGGTGCTGCGCATCCGCGGCGAGGCCGGCACCGACGTGACGTTGGGCATCCGTCGCGACGGCGCCGAAGAGTTGCTCCGCTTCACGATCACGCGCGCGCAGATCGACGTGCCCAACATCGAGAGCGAACTGCTCGAGGGCAGCGTCGGCTACATCCGGCTCTACACCTTCAACGAGAACGCCGCTGACGAGGTACGCGAGGCGATCGAGGGCCTCACGGCCGAGGGTGCCGAAGGCTTCATCTTCGACTTGCGCGACAACCCCGGCGGCCTGCTGTCGTCTTCAGTGGACGTGAGCTCGCTGTTCATCGAAGACGGCGTGATCGTGCGCGTTGAAGACCGTGAGGGCACCGTCGAGGAGTATCGCGCGCTTGGCGATGTCGCCACGGCTGCGCCGATCGTGGTGCTCATCAACGGCAACTCGGCCTCGGCGAGTGAGATCGTCGGCGGTGCGCTGCAGGACTACGGTCGCGCCACGCTGGTGGGAGAACAGAGCTTCGGCAAGGGGAGCGTGCAGCAGATCGAGGAGCTTTCGTTCGGCGGCGCCGTGAAGCTCACCATCGCGCACTACGTCACGCCGAAGAACCAGGTGATCGACAAGATCGGTCTTACGCCGGATGTGAAGATCGAGATGGAGCCGGAGCTGCAGCTCGAGAAAGCAACCGACACGCAGCTGCAGAAGGCGATCGAGGTGCTCCGCGGGGAGTTGTGATCGCGGTTTGCGCCAGAGGGCTGCTACTCGTCCTCGTCCTCGTCGTCGAGTGACACGAACGTGGCACCCTCAAAGACGCTCTCGTCCATGAGCCGGATTATCTGACGCTGCCCGCTGCGGAGCTCCGGCTCGTCGAGCGGGGTTATCTCGAGGCGCGCACAGTCGGAGTACAACTCGAAGCGCGACTGGCCTTCGGCATCCGTGTGGAAGTTCAGGTAGGTGAAGCTTGAGACGTTGAGGAACGCGCAGCTGTTGACGATGGCGCTTGCGGACACATCGTCGAGCATGATGCGGACGAGCGTCGCCTTGCCAGCCGCCATCTCCGCACCGTCCACCGAGTAGCGGTAGCTGAACGTCTCGATGGTCTCGAGCGCACGCACCATGTCGCGCGGCGCGGTGAGCGTGCCGTCACCGACGAGCAGTGGGGTGAGTGTGCGAGGGGACTCCATCTAGCGGCTCCAGAAGGTCGGGCTTGCGGTAAGGTTGCACCATACTTGGATTCTACCCCACGCACAACCACCATCCGGCCTCCGTTCGCCGAGCGGTCGGAGCGAGGCGAGGGGCGGAACGAGTGCCGGCGTAGGCGGATCGACCGTGCCTGAGACGGAGGCGGAAGTGCGTCCCGACAAGCTCGTCATCAAGGCCCTGCGCAACGCCCACGCGCCGCTCACTGCCGAGGAGATCGCGGGCCGCCTCGAGATCGAGGGCGGTCCAGGCTTGGACCATACACGGGTAGCGCACACCCTGAACCAGCTTGAGCGCTCGGGCGTCGTGGCGGCGCTCGGCAACGGGAAGTACCTCGCGCTGCGCGAGCGCAACCTGGTGGCCGGGCGTCTGTCGATGAACCGGCGCGGCTTCGGCTTTGTGAGCACGCCGCTCGGCGACATCTACATCGGCAAGCGCGAGACCGGCGGCGCGATGCATGGCGACACGGTGGCAGTGCGCCTCGATCCCCGAAAGACGCGCGAGGGGAGAGCCGGTACTGTCGCACAGGTGCTCGAGCGTGCGGTGACCGAGGTCGTCGGGCGCTTCGAGCGCCATGGCAAGCTCGGCATCGTGGTGCCCACCGATCCGCGCATCAAAGGCGACCTCTTCGTCGATCTCGCCACCTCGCCGCTGGATGCCAAGCCCGGCGAGATCGTCATCGCCCGCATCACCCGCTACGCGGACCGGCGTGACGCGATGCAGGGCATCATCACGCAGGTGCTTGGCGCCGAGGACGCTCCCGGCGTGGACGTTGAGATCATCATCCACGAGCACGGTCTGGCCACCGAGTTCCCGCCGGAAGTGACCGAGGCCGCCGAGGCGCTGTCTCAGGATGTCGCCGGCGAGATCGCGCGGGGACGCGAGGACCGGCGCGACTTGTTCACCTTCACGATCGACCCGGTGGACGCGCGCGACTTCGACGACGCCATCTCCATCGAGCGCGAAGGCGCTGGATACCGCCTGTGGGTGCACATCGCCGATGTGAGTCACTACGTCGAGTGGGACACGGTCGTCGACGTGGAGGCGCGTCATCGCGCCACCAGCGTGTACCTGGTCGACCGCGTGCTGCCGATGCTACCGGAGCACCTCTCGAACGTCATCTGCTCGCTCAATCCCGAAGAGGACCGCCTCACCTTCACCGTGGAGATGCTGCTCGATAAGACAGGGCTCGTGGAGCAGTACAAGCTGTATCCGTCGGTGATCAGAAGCGACCGTCGCCTCGACTATGACCAGGTGCAGGGCTGGATCGACGGGGGCGGCTTTCCGGACGAGACCATCGAGCGTGCGATCCGTGACTTCCACTTGGTGGCAGGCGAGATCCACAAGCGTCGGGTGGTGCGCGGGGGTCTCGACTTCGAGACGGTCGAGGCGCGCGTGACGCTCGACGACAACGGCAGACCGCTGGGCGTGACGCTGCGCTCGCGCACCGATGCCACCAACATGATCGAGGAGGCGATGATCCTCGCGAACGAGGTCGTTGCCCGGCACATGACCTCCGCGAAGGCGCCGATGGTCTACCGCATCCACGAGGAGCCCGACGCCGACGCGCTCTCGCAGGTGGCCGTGGTGCTGAAGGAGTTCGGCTACCCCATCCAGGACCTCCATGGCGCCAGCCCGAAGACGTTCCAGAAGATCGTCGCCTTCGCACACGGGCGGCCCGAGGAGCGGCTGATCAACTCGCTGCTGCTCCGCGCGCTCGAGCGCGCGCGCTACGTGGACTACCTGGGGCCGCACTTCGGCCTGGCGAGTGATGCGTACACGCACTTCACCAGCCCGATCCGCCGCTATCCGGATCTCATCGTGCACCGGCTCCTGCGCGCTCAGCTCACGAGAGCGCTCGACAAGCGACCCGCCGCGAACATGGTGCCCGAGCTCGCGTGGCTCGCCGAGCACTCCTCGGAGATGGAGCGTGAGGCCGAGGCCGCCGAGAACGACAGCCAGAAGGTGAAACTCGTTGCGCTGATGGCCGAGCATCTCGGCGAGACGTTCGACGGCATCGTCACCGGCGTGATGGGCTTCGGGCTGTTCGTGCAGCTTGAGAACACCGCGGAGGGTCTCGTGCACGTGGAGGCCATGACGGACGACTACTACCGGCTCGACGCCGAGCGCTTCATGCTCTGGGGCGAGAACAAGGGGAGCACCTACCGCCTCGGCCAGCAGGTGACCGTGCGCATCCTGGATGCCAGCATCTCCGAGCGGCGCCTCGACTTCGAGCTGGCGTAGATGGGTGCTAGACTCGCTGCCGAGGAGGGGCGCATGTCCATCGAACTCAAGACACAGCCCAATCGTGCACGCTACGTCGACGTGCTCAAGGCGATGACTTCCGAGCAGCGGCTCGCGAAGGCGATCGAGCTCTCGGAGATGACGCACGAGGCGCTGAGAGTCGGGCTCCGGCGTCGCTTCCCGGAGGCGGATGAGGCCGAGCTCAAGGCGTTATACACGGAGAGGCTGGAGCAGTGTCGCAGATCGGGCTGCTGACCGAGGCGGTCCGAGCGCTCGAATCCGCCGGGGTCCGCTACCTTCTCAGCGGATCGCTCGCCTCGAGTCTGCAGGGTGAGCCGCGGGCGACCCATGACATCGATCTGGTCGTGGAGGTGGATTCGCGCCTGCTCAGTGTGCTTGCAGAGGCGTTCGGTGCGGACCCCTACTTCTTCGATCCTCGCGCGGCGCGGGATGCGCTTGGCAGACGGGGGATGTTCAACCTGCTCGACACCGCCGGTGGCGACAAGATCGACTTCTGGATGCTGACCGACGACCCATTCGATGCGAGCAGGTTCGCGCGCCGCATCAGCGTCGAGGCGTTCGATCTGAGCTTGTGGGTCTCGACGCCGAGGACACCATTCTGCAGAAGCTTCGATGGGCTGCAGCCAGCGGAGGGAGCCAGCGGCAGATGCGTGACGCCGTGGGCGTGTACGAGGTGCAGCACGGGGAGCTCGATGAGACCTACCTCGACGCGTGGGCCGACAGGCTCGGCATCTCCGAGTTGCTGACAGAGGTCAGGGCGGCTGCCTCTTCTGGTGCCTGAACGCGCCTGGCGGTACACTGACGTTCACATCCACTATTCATCGAGGAGGCCGTTTCATGCGTCCCGAATCCTTTGAATTCTTCAAGACACTGATCGAAGCTCCGTCGCCGTCAGGCTACGAGCAACCGGCCGCGAAGGTCTACCGCGACTACGTCACGCCGATCGCCGACGAGGTCACGACCGACGTCATGGGCTCGGTCCACGCGCTGCTCAAGGGCAAGAAGAGCGGCCCGAGCGTCATGCTCGCCGGCCACATCGACGAGATCGGCTTCATGGTCACCTACATCACCGACGACGGGTACTGTGCGTTCGCACCCATCGGCGGTCATGACCCGCAGATCCTTCCGGGCATGCGCGTCGACGTGCACACCAAAGGAGGCGTGCTCCGGGGCGTGCTCGGCCGCCTGCCGATCCACCTGCTTGAGGACGAGGACCGCAAGAAGGTCGTCAAGATCGACCGCATGTTCATCGACCTCGGCCTCGACGGCAAGACCGTGAAGAAGAAGGTGCAGATCGGCGACCCCGTCACCTACGGCGTGGGCGTGGAGACCTTCGGCGACGGCATGGCCGTCTCGCGCGCGTTCGACGACAAGATGGGCGCGTGGATCTGCGCCGAGGCGATGCGCCTCGTGAAGGAAGCGGGCGGCGCTGCCGGCGACCTCGTCGCGGCCGGAACCGTGCAGGAGGAGATCGGCCTCAGGGGCGGCACCACCTCGGCATACAGCCAGGACCCGGTCGTGGGCATCGCGGTCGAGGTCACGCACGCCACCGACTACCTCGACGTGGACAAGCGCAAGTTCGGTGACGTCATCTGCGGCAAGGGCCCGGTGCTCGGCCGTGGCGCGAACATCAACCCGAAGGTCTTCGAGCTGCTCGTGAAGGCCGCCGAGGCCGAGAAGATCCCGTACCAGGTGGAGGGCGCGCCGCGCGGCACGGGAACCGACGCGAACGCCATCCAGCTCTCGCGCGGCGGCAAGGCCGCGGCGCTCGTGAGCGTCGCGCTCCGCTACATGCACACACCCACCGAGGTGCTCTGCCTCGCGGACGTGGAGAACACCGCGAAGCTGCTCGCGGCGTTCGTGCTGCGGCTCAAGCCGGGGACCGACTTCACGCCGTAAGAGGCGCACCGTACCGCATGCTAGAATGCTCGGGCGTCCCGTGAGGGGCGCCCGATGCGTGCTCGGAGGACCTGAATGCCCCGCGAAGAGAAGATCATCGCCACCAACAAGAAGGCCTACCACGACTACTTCGTGGACGAGACCTTCGAGGCGGGCATCGTGCTCACCGGCACCGAGGTGAAGTCGCTGCGCGAGAACAAGACGAACCTGCGCGACAGTTTCGCCACAATCCGCAAGGGCGAGGTGTGGCTCCACAACGTGCACATCTCGCCATACAGCCACGGCAACCGCAGCAACGTGCAGGTGGATCGCGAGCGGAAGCTGCTGCTGCGGAAGGCCGAGATCCGCTATCTCATCGGCAAGACGAAGGAGCGCGGCTTCACGCTCGTGCCGCTCAAGGTGTACCTGTCGACTTCGAACCTTGTGAAAGTCGAGATCGGGCTTGCGCGGGGCAAGAAACTCTACGACAAGCGCGATGCGATCGCCGAGCGCGACCAGCAGCGCGATGTTGAGCGCTCACTCAGGGAGCGGACGAAGGGCGAGTAGCCCGCACGAGCGTCGAAAAGGGCCGCCCGTAGGCGACCCTTTTCGTGTGGCGGCCGGTTCGGCCTACCACTCTCCGGCTTCGACGAGCTCCCATTCGTCCCCGTCGTAGGTGTAGTCGGCGTAGTAGCCGGCGTCATAGTCCGGGTACGCGTCCCAGCGCGTGAACTCGACGGTCGCGGTATCGCCATCGTTCTCCATGACGGAGATGACGCAGCCCGGGAAGTCGTTCGCAACGGTGCGGATCAGGTCCTCGGTGGAGTCGTCGCCTATGCCGAAGAGAAGCGGCACGAGCTGCGTGTTGTCCCAGGAGTACTCCCTGCCGTTTGCGGCAGTGGCAACATCCATGTACTCATAGCCGTCTCGCGCGGGATCCCAAACCCACCCCGACTTGAAGGCGGGGGTGTTCTCGACCTCGAGCCAGAAGGCGATGGCCACATCGGAGTCCGATGCCAGAGTCGCTCGTGCCAAGACGGTGTCCGTGCTGTATTCGGTCGTCGGTCGTGCGAGGCGCTCCTCGAGTTCGAAGTCGGGGAAGAGCGAGCTCATCGCATCGTCGAGGACCTCCTCGTGGTAGGCATCCGTCGAGACCCACACGCTCGGGTCGTACGCGGGCGGATCGAACTGGTCCCAGCGGGCGGCGAGGATGTGCACTCCGTCTTCGGCGATGTCGGAGCCGAGGTCGGGTAGATCGCTGTCGAGCTCGTTGGTGACCTCATCCACGCTCTCGGTGACCTCTTCATCCGCCGCCATGAACAGGAAGTAACCTGCTGCGCCGGACCCGCAGCAGCACAGCAGGATTACCGCGACGACGATGCCGATGATGAGGCCCGTCTTCTTCTTCTTGGGTGGTTCGGCAGGGGAGTAGGGAGCCTGTGGTGCGTAGTGGGGTTGTGGCGCGACCGGTGGCGGAACGGAAGGAGTGGGGGGCGGGTAGGGGGTGCCGTCCATCTCGGAGCTCCTCTCGCGTGTTCGCCGCGCGCTGCGGCCTCACGAGGAGAGTACCCCAGTGGGCGCCTGCTGCGCCGTCGCTGGCATGCCGCGTGCTTCGATTCGGCGCAAGCGGGCCAGAGCAGGGTATACTTTCACCCGCGCGGCACCTTCACATACCTCACCCGGGGGCGACTGGTTTCGACACGGGAGTTCTGAGGGGAGAAGCAGGCCGAGGTCGCCTTACCTCGCTAAACAGGGGCAAACGACGCTCAAACGTCGACAATAACTACGCTCTCGCTGCCTAAATAGCGCAGCGACGTCTCCCGGTGCGCGTCCCCGTCACCGGATCTGACGTCACTCAGGGGACTGCCGCATAAGACGTAGCCGGTATGCTTGTGCGAAAGACCGAACCAGCTAGGGAAGGGCACGCTCGTCACATCGTGTAGCCCCGACCGAACCCCAAGATGTGACTGAGCCTGGAGATGCTCCCCAGGGGGCTGTCGTGGACCGGAGTTCGATTCTCCGCGCCTCCACCACACGACCTCACGCGCCTGTCCGCGAACGTAGCGGGCGGGCGCGTTGTCATGTCCGCCTACTCCTCGCCGGAGTCCAAGCAGCCGAGATGAACGAGTTGGGATTCCAGATTCTGCGTTGTGTCAACTCGATTGGACAGTTCCGGGTCGCTTTTCGTCATGCCCCTGCTGTCCGGTACGCCTCGATCGGTGCCCGTTGCCCGAGGGTTTGGTGCGGCCTTTGCGTGCTGTAGAGGCCGATGAACAGGCGACCTCGTCCATGAGTGCCGCGGCGTCGGGGACGGGGCGCTGGCGGAGTGGGTTGCAGATGCTCAACGCATTGAGTAAACTAACTCAGGAAATTGAGTAATCGCACCAGCACCAAGGGGGTCTCATGTACACCCGCCCGATCGACACACGCCTCGTCGATCGTCTTCGCGAGCCGAGGCGCTTCATCCAGGTGGTGTGGGGGCCCCGGCAGGTGGGCAAGACCACGTCGGTGACCCGCGCTCTCGAGACCGTCGGTCTGCCTCACTACTACGTGAGCGCCGATTCGCCGGCGACACACACGATCGCCTGGATCCGACAGCAATGGGAGCGCGCGCACGCAGATGCCACTCCCGGCCCGGTGGTCCTCGCGTTCGACGAGGTTCAGAAGATCCCGGGCTGGTCTGATGCCGTGAAGGCGCTCTGGGACGAGGACACCGCCGCAGGCCGGGACGTGCGGGTCGTGCTCCTCGGCTCGTCTCCGCTCCTGATGCAGGCGGGCATGAGCGAGAGCCTTGCCGGGCGCTTCGAGGTGCTTCGCTGGACGCACTGGACCTACGCCGAGTGCCGCGCCGCCTTCGGCTGGGATCTCGAGACGTTCCTCTTCTTCGGCGGATACCCCGGCGCTGCGCCGCTGGTGGATGATGTGCCGCGCTGGCGGAGTTACATCGTCGATTCGCTCATCGAGACATCTGTCTCCCGAGACATCCTGCTCATGACTCGCGTGGACAAGCCCGCGCTGTTACGACAACTCTTCGCCCTCGGATGCGAGTACTCGGGCCAGATCCTGTCGTACACGAAGATGCTCGGACAGCTGACCGACGCGGGCAATACGACGACGCTCGCGCACTATCTCGACCTGCTGGGCGGGGCCGGGCTCGTGACCGGTCTTCCCAAGTACGCTGGGGGCGCTGCGCGTCAGCGCGCGTCCAGCCCGAAGCTGCAGGTGCTCAACACCGCGCTCATGAGCGCGGTCTCGGGCCGAGAGCCCGGCGATGCGGTCTCGGACACGGCGTGGCGCGGCCGCCTCGTGGAGTCCGCCGTGGGCGCGTACCTGCTCGCGCGCGCACACGGCGAGGGGTTCGCGGTGCGCTACTGGCGGGAGGGCGATCGGGAGGTCGATTTCGTGCTCGAATCCCGGGATGAGCTGGTGGCCATCGAGGTGAAGAGCAACGGGGCACCCCTCGGCGCGCATCGCGGGATGCTGGCGTTCGGCGAGCGGTATCCGGATGCCAGGTTGCTCACCGTTGGCGCGGACGGGATTCCGCTCGAGCGGTTCCTGCTCGGTGAGGCGGGCATCTGATCGGCTCGTGTTCGGCCCGCCTCGGCGCCCCGGCTAATCCTCGGCCGCGTCTACCCGGCCACGCGTGCGCTTCACGCCGGCGCGGCGGCGCTTGGTCTCCACCTGGCGGGCCTTGGCTGCGCGCGACTTACGGGTGGGCACGCGCTTCGGCGCGTCCACCGCGGCGTTGTGTCGCTCCAGCCGCTCACGCAGGCGCTCGATACACGCGCGCTTGTTCTGGAGTTGGCTGCGCTCGGTACGACACACCACCGCGATCCCGCTCGGAAGGTGCCTGATGCGTACCGCGCTGTCGGTGGTGTTCACGCCCTGGCCGCCTGGCCCCGTGCTGCGGAACGTCTGGACCTCGCACTCCGCGAGGAGCGCTGCGTCATCGGCTGGTATGTGGTAACGAGTGTCCATCGGCTGACATCATTCTACCCCCGCGTGTGTAATACTCCCTCCATGCCCGAGAAGACCCGATATGGCTTCCCGCTTCCCGCATGGGACGCCGCGAAGGCCCAGGCCAACGCGCTGCTCGAGGAGCGCGCGCGCGAGCGCGCCACGACCACGTACGCCGAGCTCTGCCGCGAGGTCACGGCCATCACGCTCAAGCCGAGGTCGTGGGCGATCATGGGATTCTTGAACGAGATCTGTACAGAGGCCGACGCGAGGCATGGCATCATGCTCGCTTCGCTCGTGGTTCGTGCCGACACGGGGATGCCGGGCGACGGGTACTTCCGCAATGCCGCTCGTCTCGGCCGTGACGTGTCCGACCCTGAAGGCTACTGGCGCTCCGAGGTGGAGCGCATCTACTCTGTCTTCTCGCCCGGAAGGTAAGCGATGCCCGAGTTCCTGAGTGGTCTGCCCGAGTGGCTGAAGTACGTGGTCGTATCGTGGACTCCGACGATCGAGCTGCGTGCGGCGGTCCCGTGGGCAGTGGCCGCGGGCGAGCAGGTCTACATGCCGATCATCCTGCTCGCAAGCCTGGCCATCTTCTGGCCCGGCTTCTACTTCCTCGAGTTCGTCTACGAGCGCTTCCCCGAGGGCAACTGGCTCCACCGCAAGTTCGAGAAGATTCGCGCGAAGGCCCACCCGCTCGTCGAGAAGTACGGCTTCTGGGGACTTGCCTTCTTCGTCGCCATCCCGCTTCCGGGCACCGGTGCGTATGCCGGCACGGCCGCTGCGTGGCTCCTTGACATGGAGCCGAAGCGCGCCTTTCTGGCCGTGTCCTCCGGCGTCATCAGTGCCTTCCTGATCGTGTGGGCGCTCTCTGAACTCGTCGGCTTCGGCATCAGCAGCATCTAGTCATGGACTCACTCGCCGGCCACGGGACGCTGTTCCCCTTCGGCTTCTCCTTCGTGCCGCCCGAGACGCTTGGTCCGGTGGCGGCGGGGGATCTCGAACCGGCCGAGGCGCTCGTGACCGCGTGCGTGGAGCTCAGCGCATCCTTCGCGTTCGTGCCTTCCACCGAGCCGTGGGCGGAGCGCGCAGTGGCGATGCTCGCCGAGGCGGGGAGCGCGCCGCTGTGGGCGGTGGACGGCCCGCTCTGGCCGGTCATCGAGGCGCGGGGTGCCATGGATGGGCTCCGTGCGACCCTGACGCATCCCGAGGAGGTCGGCGCCGAGCTGGACGATGGGCTGGACCTCATCGTCCGGGACATGACGCGTGGGGCCGAACTCGGCGCGCGCGCGATCGTGCTCGCGGAGGATCTCGCAGGCACCGACGGACCGCTCGTCGCCCCCGACTTCGCGATTGCGGAGTTGCTCCCGCGCTACGAGCGTGTGACGCGCATCGGACGCGCGCTCGGCGTGCCGGTGATCCTGCACTCCGATGGTGATATCCGGCCGCTTCTCCCCGCCATCGCTCGCGCCGGCTTCTCGGCGATCCATGCCGGCGGCGGTCTTGGCTTCGAGGCCTTCGACCGCCTGTTCTGGGCGGCGCGTGATGCCGGCCTTGCGGTAGTGGGTGGCCTGCTCACCGCCGAGCTGGGGAATTCCGCGCGTGCCGAGGCGATCGGCAGCACTATCGGCGTGCTGGCGCAGGCGGGAGGCCTCTTCGTCGCCGATGACGGGGGGATCACGACGCCTGCCGAGGTGGCGAACCTGGTGTCCGCACTCGCCGCCGCGCGCGACGTCTAGGCTCGCCGGCCCCCGCACGAGCGAAGGGCGCCGGAGAATCCCGGCGCCCTTCGGCGATCGCACCCGAGCCGGGCGGCTTACGCCTCGGCGGTCTTCTTGTTGCCGGGCAGCGGCATGGACGCCACCACCAGGTCGATCACCTGCCAGATCTCCATGCCGAGCTCGTGGACCTCGTTGAGCTCCTCGATCTGCAGACGGCAGTTCTCACACGGGCAGGCGAGGATGCTCGCGCCGCTCGCCTTGAGCTGCTCGACCTTCTTGATGCCCGACTTGAGCCGGACATCCTTGAACTCCTCCATGGCCACGATGCCACCGCCACCGCCACAGCACCACTGCTCGGCGCGGTTGGGGATCAGGTCGACGAAGTTGTTCGTCACGGCCTTCACGATGTCGCGCGGCTCCTCGAACTTGCCGCCGTTGCGGCCGAGCTGGCACGGGTCGTGGTACGTGACCTTGCCCTCGACAAGCCCCTTGTCCACCGTGATGCGACCAGCCTTGATGTACTGGTCCACCTTCTCGAGGATGTGGCTCACCTTGAAGGGCATCGGCTCCTTGCTCCACGCCTCGTAGAAGAACTCGGCGACGCGATAGGCATGCCCACACTCGGGAACCACGATCTCCTTCACGCCGAGGCGCACGGCCTCGTCGATGTAGCGCTTGGTGATGAGCCGCGCCTTCTCCGGATCGCCGTAGAAGAAGCCGTAGTTGGCGGCCTCGAACATCGAGATGGTCCAGCTCTCGCCGGCCTCCTCGAAGATCACGGCCGCCGGACGGATCGAATGCGCGCCGGCGAGCGCCACGTACAGGATGTCCGCGCCTTGCTTGTTCACCGGTACGCCGTGGTCCGGGTTGCCGGTGATCTCGCGGACCTCTTCGGCGATCTCCTCGAAACCGCTCACGATGACGCCCTCGAACATGCCCACGTTGTCGCCCTTGAAGATGGCGGCGTCGGCGAGCTGGCCGAGCATCTCGTTGCCGCGACCCGCGGCGATCAGGATGCCCTTGGCCATCGAAAGGATCCACGCGGTATCGATCGAGAACGGGCAGTAGAACATGCAGCGGCGGCAGCCGGTGCAGGCGTACGTGGAGTCGTAGAGCTCGTCGAGCAGGTTCTCGTCGGGATCGCGCGCCTCGTAGAGGGCGGGCACGAACTTGCCGGTCTTGTCGAAGTACTTCTTGTAGATCTGGCGGATGAGCTCGGCACGACGGGCGGGGAGGTACTTGAAGTCCCCGGTGCCCACGTACTGGTGGCATGCGTCTTTGCAGATCCCACAGCGCGCGCAGACGTCGATGTACTCCTTGAGCTGGCGGTTCATCTTCTTGTCGATGACGCCGACCAGCGTGTCGATTTGGGTCTTCTCCATCGTTACTCACTCCTCACAAGGTTCGTGGCGAACGAGCCGATGGCATGCACCAGCTTGCTGAACGGGAAGTAGATCAAGAACAGGTCCGTGAAGAGCATGTGCGTTCCGAGCGACCAGCCGACGTTGCCGCTGAGCAGCTTCTCGGGAAGGGCCGGCTTGAAGGTCAGCAGGCTCTGGAACCACGCGCGGTACGTCTCGGCGTGGATGAAGTCGCCGTACACGAAGCGCATGTGGTCGCCCATGACGATCACGCCGAAGAGCAGGAACAGCAGCAGATAGTCCTCGGGCACCGAGAGGTTCTTGTACGGGCCGAACGTGCGTCGCCCGATCCAGAACAGCACGCCAACCAGCATCAGGATGCCAGCGATGCTGCCGGACAGTGCAGCGAACGCATTCATGCCCTCCTCGCCAAGCAGTTCGGGGAGGATCGGGAACTCGGCGATCAGGCGGCCGTGGCCGACGAACGCGCCAAGCGCCGCGACGTGGAACGCGAACGCGAAGGCCCACATGACCGGTTCGATCTTCGCCGAATGAGGTGCGATGAACGTATCCTTGAGCATCTTCAGGACGCGGCCGCCCTTGGTGGCCGGCTTCGGGAACATCCCGAGTCTCACTGGCGACTTCGGGGTGGTCGACCACTGGTAGATCTTCAGTCCGATTCCCACGATGAACACCGCGAGGGCGAGGTAGACGCCCCAGACGGATGTGATCCAGAGATAGGTCTCCATACGGGTACCCTCAGGTCCTCTCGTAGACTACTTGACGCGCTTGACGAGGAAGACGAAGAGATCGCCCTCCTTGCCGGCGGACAGGACTTCGTGGCCTGTGCTGGCGGCCCACGCAGGGATGTCGGCCATCGCGCCGGGGTCCGTCGCCACGGCGCGGATGACGCCGCCGACCTCGACGTTGTTGATGTTCTGGCTGACCTTCACCATCGGAAGCGGGCAGAGCAGACCCTTGAGGTCCAGTTCGAGGTCGACCTTCGTTTCATCAGACATGGCGGTTCCTTTCTCTCATGCCGCACGCGGGAGCGCACGGTCGTATCCGGGTCGGGCGATGCCTAGATGAACAGCTGGATCTCGGCGTTCTGGGCCTTGAGGAGGAAGAAGCCGACACCAACCGCGTCCTTCACACCGTCGATGAACGACTCCTGCGGGATCTCCATGACATCCATCGACATCTGGCAGGGGTACATGCCCACGCCCAGCTCGACCGCGAGGTCGCGCATCTGCGGGAGCGTCTGTACGTTGTGGTTGCCCATCATCTTCTTGAACATCCAGCGGCCCATGCCGCCGAAGCTGAACTTGCTCGGGTTCGACTTTGCGATGTCGCCGCCGTACACCAGCCCGATCATCCTGCCGAAGAGCGTACGGCCCGTGCGGACGTTCTTCTTGAGGGCCCGCAGGCCCCAGAACGTGAAGAACATCGTCACCTCCATGCCCATCGCGGCAGCTCCGTTCGCGATGATGAAGGCGCCAGTGAGCTTGTCGAAGTCGCCACTCATCACCACCATAGCCAGACTCTTCTTACCGTCTTCGTTCATCGTGCGGTCCTCCTTCGAGTGGGACACAGGGTGGTGCAACGCGGATCGTGAGACCGCGCCTAAGCCGGTAGTTCGGTGCCGAGTGCTCGCTCGGCTGCGTCCTGCCTTTGCGCGAGCGACTCGAGCATGACCTCGGTGATGAGGTCGAACGCCTGGATGATCTTGGGGTTGGTGATCGCGTAGTAGACGTGGCTGCCCTGGCGCCGTGTGTGCACCACGCCGTTGCGGCGCAGCAGGGAGAGATGCTGGGAGAGGGTTGCCTGCGGGATGGCGGTGCGCTCCTGCAGCTCGCTCACGGTGAGTTCGGAGTTTCGAAGCGCGCCGAGAATCATCTGGCGCTTCTCGTTCGCGAGTGTCTTGCACAGCTCCGAGTGGAGGCAGTAGAACTCCGCGTCGTCCATACTTCACCTCAAAGACATGCGAATATTCGAATGTGTACGATGCGTACCCTAATCCAACTTAAGCCGGAGCGCAAGTACTTTCAGGTGACAGGTTTGAGTGACCGTCAGCGGCTTGGGTGGAGAACCGTCGCATCCGGGTTTGAGCACCCCTGGTGACGTGCTACGATTGTCGCGCGGCCGCTGGTCACCCGGCCGTATCTGACGTATGCCATCCGGCATTCAATGGGGAGTGAAGTACGTGGCGCTCGAGGGAAACCTCAGGGACTTCTCGATCGCGGACATGTTCCGGCTCCTGGCCTCCGGCCGGAAGACCGGGACGCTGTACCTTGAACGCGAAGATGGCCAAGGGAGAGTCTGCTTCAAGAAGGGCCGCGTCTTCTTCGCCAGTTCGAACTGGCACCGGGAGTCACTTGGGCGCCGCCTCGTCAAGGCGGGCGTCATATCCGAGAAGCAACTTCGGCAGGCACTCGGCCTTCAGAAGATCCAGAAGAAAGAGAAGGCCGGCAGACGCCTCGGGCAGGTCCTCGTGGACGAGGGATACCTTGACGGCAAGGTGCTCGAGACGTTTATCCAGGACCAGATCAACGACACGCTCTTCGACCTCTTCCGCTGGGAAGAGGGCGAACTGCGCTTCGAGCCCGATGAGACCGCGGACGATGAGGACATCGGTATCTCGGTCTCGGTGGAGAACATCATCATGGAGGCGTCGCGACGGCTCGAACTATGGAGCCGGATCCGGCAGAAGATCCCGTCGATGGATATCGAGTTCGTGATGGCCTCGACGCCGGGCGACAAGTCGATGGAGATCCATCTCAAGCCGCGCGAGTGGATGTTGTTGTGCTATCTGCACGGTGGCCGGTCGGTGCGGGAACTCGTCGAGTTGACGGGCTATAACGACTTCGAGACAGCGAAGATCCTCTACGGTATGCACGCCGCCGGTCTCATCGAGCGGCTCAGCGCCGAGGTCGAAGCGTGAGGACCGGAGGCGGGTCGCGGCCGTGCTGAACGAGGATCTCGCAAAGGACCTTACGCTCGAGGAGTTCCGGCGGTTCAGGGACCTGCTCCACCGTCAATCGGCCATCTACCTCGAGGAGTCGAAGCTCGACTCGCTGCGCATCTCGCTCGTGACGCGTGCGACCCGGCTCGGCTATCAGACGTTGCCCGAGTACTACAGGGCCCTCGAGCGCGATGATGCCGAGCTCAAGGAACTGCTCAACCTCGTGACGATCAACGAGACGAGCTTCTTCCGGTTCCCGGCCCAGTTCGACGCGCTGCGCAACAACGTGCTGCCCGAGCTGATGGCCACGAAGAGCGGCGACAGCAACCGCGGCATCCGCATCTGGTCGGCCGGCTGCTCGACGGGTGAGGAGCCGTACTCGATCGCGATGACACTCATGGATTCCGGTATCGAGATGGCGGGCTACAAGCCGCAGGTACTCGGCACCGACGTCTCCACCAAGGCGCTCGCACGGGCGAAGTCCGGCGTGTACGGAAAGCGCGCGATGATGAACGTCCCGGAAGACGTCGTCAGCCGGCACTTCGACCGCACCGCCAGCGATGACTACCGCGTCAACGACCGTGTGCGCTCGCATGTCGACTTCGGCTATCAGAACCTCATCAAGGAGCCGTATCCATTGTCGTTGATGGGCAACTGGGACGTGATCTTCTGCCGAAACGTGACGATCTACTTCCGCCTGGAGTCCACGAGGCGCGTGGTGCAGAACTTCTACGACAGCCTCAACGAGGGCGGTTACCTGTTCGTCGGCCACTCCGAGACGCTGACTTCGGTGAACGAGACCTTCGAAGCGGTCGAGGTCGGCGGGGTGTTCCTCTACCGCAAGCCCGTGTCGCGTAAGGCCTTCGCGTTCGGCCAGTCGGCGCCGCCCAGGGCGGCGCGGGCTACCAGGGCCGCGTCGGCCCGGTCCAGGACCGCGGCGGCGCCGGCCGTCGAGCCTTCCGCGGCGTCTGGTGCGGAGGATCTGCTCGCGCAGGCTCGGATCGACCTCAAGGAGGGTCGCCCCGAGCGGGTGCTCGAGACCGTGGGCCTGCTGCTCGGGATCGATCCCAACAACGCCGAGGCGCATCTGCTTTCGGCATACGTACACGCCGACACGGGTGACTACGACGAAGCGATGCGCGCTTCGCATCGCGCGCTCGCGATCAACCCGCTGCTTCCAGTGGCGCGCTACATCCTCGGCATCATCCATCAGCGGCAGGGCGACCCGGTGCGCGCCATCTCAGAGCTCAAGAAGACGATCTACATCGACGGAGACTTCGCGCTCGCGCACCTGAACCTCGCCAACATCTACAAGTCCCAGCGCAAGTGGGAAGCTGCGGCGAAGGAGTACGAGAATGCGCTCAAGGCTCTCAAGCAGAGTCCCGAGGGCAAGTGGACGGAGTTCTCCGGCGGATTCCAGGCGGATCTTCTGGCCAGGACGTGCGAGCGTAGTCTGATAGAGTGTCGTAAAGCCATCGACGGTTAGTATCAAGGCGGACGCTGCCTTCCGGACCCGGACCCGTCATGGCTCCGGGGGAGGATGGCCAGGAGGGAGACGGTAATGGCAGGCGCGCGGATCCTCGCGGTTGACGACAGCCCCACGATCCTCGAGATGATCAAGGCCATCCTGCTCGCAGGCGGCTATGAGGTCATCACCGCCACGGACGGCGCCGAGGCGCTCGAGACCGCCCGTGCCGAGAAGCCCGATCTGATCCTCCTCGACGTCATGCTGCCAAAGCTCGACGGCTATCGGGTGTGCCGTCTCTTGAAGTTCGATCAGAACTACAAGTCGATCCCGATCATCATGCTCACCGCGAAGACGGAAGAGCAGGCGATGGCAACGGGCATCCGCACGGGGGCGAACCAGTACCTCACGAAGCCCGTCGAGCCGGATACGCTGCTCGGCGCGGTGGCCGAAGAACTCGCGAAGGCCCAGGGCTAGGCGGTCGTCATGTCCTCTGGCAGCGGCATCTCAGAACGCGTGCTGGACAGCCTTGTGGCTGCCGGTCTGATGACGGGCGAGCAGGTCGTGAGCGTGCAGGACGCAGCGGCGACGCGCGGTGTGCACGTGGGCTCGATCCTGACCGAGCGCGACCTCGTGAGCGCCATCGATGTCGTCTCGGTGCTCGAACACGAGATGGGCGTCCCGCAGGTCGATCTGTCGAGCTACGCCCCCGAGGACGATGCGCTCGCGCTCGTCCCTGCGCACCTTGCGCGTGAGCGACGGGTGCTGCCGCTGTTCGAGATCGAGGGTATGCTGACGGTCGCGGTCGGCGACCCCATGGACGTCTTCGCGCTGGACGCGGTCTCGACGGAGCTCGGTCTCGAACTCGAGCCGGTCCTCGCCGACGGTGCGTCGTTCGCGGCGACACTCGAGCAGTACTACCCTATGGACGCGGTCGTGGCCGAGACTCAGAGCGCGCCGCCGGCACCGGTCGTCGCCGAGATCGAGGAGCTCGAGGTCTCCGACTTCTTCGAAGAGGCGGCGGACGAGACGCCGTCGGTCCCGGTGGCTCCCGTCGTCGAGGCAGAACACGCGGTCGCCGGGGTCCCGGAGGCGCCGGCAGGCGAGACCATCGAGCAGATGGCGGCGGCAGAGCCGGCTCCGCCGGGCCCGACCGCTATCGATCTCGACGTGCTCGCAGTCGCCGACTCGCGCAAGGTGGCCGTGCTCGTGGCCGACATCCTCGACGATGCGGTCGCGCGCGGCGCAAGTCGCATCCATCTGTTGCCATACAAGGAGGACTTCTTCCTCGTCTATCGTGTGAAGGGCGCGCTCGAGAAGGTCGCGAGTGCTCCGCTCTCCATGCAGGGTGCACTCGTGGACGGCTTCAAGCAGTATGCCCGGCTCGGCAACGTCCCGGCCTCGCGTCCGGCGCTCGGTCGCCTGCATACGCGGATCGGCGACAGGGACCGGGTGCTCACCGTCTCTGTGGTCCCTACGATCGCCGGACAGCGGCTCGTCGTCTCGATCTCGGCGTTCAAGCCGAAGCCACGCGGCTTCGATGAGCTCGGGATGGGCGAGGCGGAGACGCGGGCCCTGCAGGCTATGGTCGAGCGCGGCCGCGGAATCCTGCTCGTGTGCGCACCGGTCGCGGGCGGGTCCACGACCACGTATTACTCGCTGCTGGCGCATGCGGCGTCTTCCGGAAAGACCGTCTACTCGGTGGAGCAGTCCATCGAGTACGAGATCGCGGCCGTCGCTCAGGTGATGCTTGAGCCCGGTGGCCCGTCGCCCGCGGCCTATATCGCCGCCGGGATGAGGCAGGACACCGATGTGATCGCGATCGACGGTCTTCGGACCGTCGAGGACGTGCACCTTGCAGTGGAGGCGGCCGGTCTCGGCAAGCTCGTGATCGCCACCTTCCCGGCAGCGGACATCGCATCGGGCGTGCGCCGCATGCTCGACCTCGGCGCCGAGCCGCACAGTCTCGCCGCCGCGCTCACCCTCGGTGTGGGACAGAGGCTCGTGCGTCTGAACTGCCCGAACTGCTCGCTCGAGACCGACGGCGCGCTCGCATCGCGCATCCCCGGAGCCCCCGTGGGTCTTCGGGACAGGGCCGGATCCGGTTGTCCCAACTGCGGGAAGACCGGCTTCAAGGGCGCGGTGGCGATCAACGAGGTCCTGCCGTTCACCGAGCCCGTGCGGGCGACGGTGGGACGCGGCGCTTCGGAAGCGGAGATCGCGGGGGCCGCCGCTGCGGCGGGCATGCGTCCGCTGCTCATCTCGGGACTTTCGCGTGTAAAGGCCGGCGAGGTAAGTGCCGACGAACTGAACAGGGTCCTGCGTTTCGTCCAGTAGGGAGTCGTGCGTGCCGAGAAGGACCAAGAAGGCCGAGGCCGTGGAACCGACCGCACCCGAGGAGGTGTCGGCCGAAGCGGCGCCCGCCGATGACGAGCTGGACTCCGAGGCCGAGCGGCCGACCGTGGACGTCGCGCAGGCGGTCACCTTCAAGCTCGACGGCCAACTGTACGGACTGCCGATCGGCGTCGTACAGGAGATCCAGCAGCTCGTCGAGTTCACTCCGCTGCCTGACACCTCGGCTGCGGTGGTGGGCTTGATCGACGTGCGGGGCTTCGTCGTGCCGGCGATCGATCTGCGGTGCCTGATCGGACTGCCGCGGCTCCAGTACACGCTCGAGACACCGATGATCTTCTGCCGCGTGCGCGGGCACGTGGTCTGTCTTGTTGTAGACCGTGTCGAAGACGTGGTCGATCTACCGCCGGACGGCCTGCAGCCGCCGACGAGCCTGTACAGCATGGCGGACCGTATGCTCGGCATGTGCCGCATCCCACAGGGCCTCGTGTTGATGCTGGATGTCGACCGGCTGGTTCCGGAAGCGGCGCTTGCGGCGGCCGATGCCTCGAACGCAGGGGAGTGATCATGGACGTTGATTCCCAGGCGCTCAACGACTTCCGGAACGTCCAGATCCAGGAGGTCTTGCGTAAGCGCGCTGAGTCGCTCGCGCAGGCGCAGGAAGAGGAGGCCACGGCCGACGCGAGATCGCTGCTGCTGTTCCGCCTCGGCGAGGAGTGGTACGCGTTCCCGATCGAGGGTGTCCGCGAGATCTACAACGACTGTTCCGTCACCCGCATCCCGCGCGTTCCCGAGTACATCCTCGGGGTCGTGAACATTCGCGGTGAGATCATGTCGGTTACCGATCTGGGCACCATGATGCGCGTGCCCAGTCGCACGCAGCATGCCGACGTGGCTGAACTTCCGTCGGCCATCATCGTCGCCGACGAGCACTGCGTGACCGCGGTGGTCGTGGACGAGATAGGCGACATCGCCGAGATACCACGGGGCGATGTCGAGCCTGCACTGTCCACACTGGACAAGCTGCAGGCCGAGTTCGTGGCCGGGTCCGTCTATATCGACGGACGGCTTATCGGTATCGTCAATCTCGAGAAGGTCCTCGAGCCAATCGGAGACACCGCCTGACGAGGAGCGCAGCATGTTCAAACGACTGTCCGAGAAGATCACAGGCAACTTCATACTGAAGTACTCGCTGTTCAGTCTGGCGCTCATCGCGGTGGCCAACCTGATCCAGCTGATCGGGGGATTCCTGATCTTCCGCGAGTACCTGGGTGAGCTCAATACGGAACTCGTGTTGCGAGCAGTGCTGATGGTGCTCATCTTCGTCGTCGCTGTCATCGGACTGGCCTTCTTCCAGCGTCAGATGGGTAATCGGATGATGGTCCCGCTCTACGAGGTCGTGAACAGCATCAAGCGTGCGTGCGAGGGTGAGATCGGCCACAAGGTCTCTGCGGACGCGAAGGACGAGTTCGGGGTGCTGTCGCGTTCGTACAACCAGATGCTCGATCTGATCATCTACCTGATCAACCAGATGCAGGACTCCTCCACGCGCCTCGCGGGAGCGTCGGGAGAGATCCTCTCGGCGACCGAGCAGCAGGCCTCGGGCGCTGCGGAGCAGGCGGCATCGATCAGCCAGACCACCGCCACCATGGAGGAGCTCGCCGCGACGTACCGTCAGATCGCCGAGAACGCCGGCGAGGTGGTCCGGATGGCGGAGACATCGCTCGGCAACGCCGAAAGCGGTCAGCAGGCGGTCATGAACACACTCGACTCGATGGAGTCGATCAAGACCCGCTCCCAGTCCTCCGCAGCGAAGATCCTGCAGCTGGGCGAGCGGAGCCAGCAGATCGGACAGGTGCTGTCGATCATCAACAGCATCGCCGACCAGACGAAGATCCTTGCGCTCAACGCCGCGATCGAGGCCGCGCGTGCCGGCGAGGCCGGCAAGGGCTTCAGCGTGGTCGCCGTCGAGATCCGCAAGCTCGCCGAGTCGGTGGTGGACTCCACCGGCGAGATCGAGACGATCATGACCGAGATCCAGGGCGCCGCGAACGACCTGGTCATCTCCACAGAGCAGGAGATGAAGCAGGTGCAGAGCGGTGTCGATCTGGCGCACACCACCGGCGAGAGCTTCGATCAGATCCTCGAGACGATCGAGCAGACCACGATCGCCGCGAAGGAGATATCGGCTGCGACCCAGCAGCAGCGCAGTGCCACAGAGCAGGTGGTCAAGGCCATGCACGAGGTGGCGGCGGTCGCGCAGCAGACCGCGTCCGCCTCGCGTCAGGTCGCGGGCGCCGCCGATCAGCTCTCCGGCATCGCGAAGGAGTCCAGCCACATCGGAGCGGCGTTCAGGGTGGTCAACCAGTAGCCATCGGCTCGTCCGCACGAAGGAGATATCGATGGTCGAGTTCGACCGTTCGGCTTTCATCGCCAAGTTCCAGGAGGAGGCTACCGACCTCCTGCAGCGCCTGAACGAAGGCATCATCGATCTTGAGGCGGATCCTTCGAACCGTCCGTTGATCGACCAGTGGCTGCGAGACGCGCACACGCTCAAGGGTTCGTCGCGCATGGTGGGTCTGATCGAGATCTCCGATATCGCACATCGCATGGAAGACGTGATGGTCAAGATCCGCGACGGAGGGATGGCCTACACCGGCGACATGACCGACACGTTCTTCGAAGCGCTCGACTGCGTGGTCTTCCTGGCCGAGCACGCGGGCAAGGACTCGGCATCCGACATCGATCTTGAGGGAGTGACCACGCGCTTGACCGTACTGGCGGGGTCCCCGGGCGACGCAGCTGAGGCCGCGCCGGCACCCGCCCCCGTATCGCAGAGGACCACAGATACAGCCGAGAAGCCTGCGGCGACAGAGGCGAAGCCTGCCCCGGAGCCGGTCACCGGCGAGGAGCATGCCGACACCGAGGACGCAGGGGCCGAGCTCGAACACGGCGCGCGCGCACCCCAGGCGGTGCAGCGCGATGACAAGCTCCACAGCAAGGAGCAGACGACGGTCCGCATCCGGACGAGCCAGGTCGACCGGCTGCTGAACCTGGTGAGCGAGGTCGTCATCGGGCAGATCAAGGCGCAACAACGGGTCCGCGACATGCGTGTGGTGTCCGTCCGTGCGGTCGATGCGCTGCAGACGTGGGGCAGGATCAAGACGGCGCTCAGCGCGCTATCGATCGAGGATCAAAGTGCGCTCGAGATAGACGTCCGCGCGCTCGACGACTTTCTCGTGGCCCAGCGCAAGGATCTCAGCGCGCTCGCCAAGGACTATGCGGACGACACATCGCGCACATCGGCGGTCGTCGGCGATCTTCAGGAGCGCGCCATGGAGCTGCGAATGCTCCCCGTCAGCACGGTGTTCAACACGTTCCCCCGTGCGATGCGCGACCTGGCGCGTATGTACAAGAAAGATGTCGACCTCATCATCGAAGGTGGCGACACCGAGCTCGACAAGAAGGTTCTCGAGGAGATCAACGACCCGCTCGTGCACATCATGCGCAATGCGGTCGACCATGGCGTGGAGCCCGCAGCCGAGCGCGTTGCGGCGGGCAAGCCCGCGAAGGGAACGATCACGCTGAGTGCACGGCAGGAGGGCGACCACATCATCATCGAGGTCGCCGACGACGGCGCGGGCATCGATCCTGAGAAGGTCAAGGCGGCCGCAACGCGCAAGGGCTACATCACCGAGTCCGAAGCCAAGTCGATGTCGGATCGCGAGGCCCGGTACCTGATCTTCGAGAAGGGCTTCTCCACCGCGGCCATCATCACCGAGATCTCCGGCCGCGGTGTCGGGATGGATGTCGTCCGCGAGTACGTCGTGGAGCGGCTCAAGGGCTCGCTCGACGTCGAATCCGAGCTCGGCAAGGGCTCGACCTTCCGGCTCACGATCCCGCTCACGCTCGCCATCATCCGGGCGCTCCTGTTGCGCGTGGGTGGGCAGACCTTCGCGCTGCCGACCTCATCGATCGAGGAGACGTCGCGGATCGAGCGCTCGTCGATCATCAAGGTCGAGGGTCACGAGGTCATCCGTCGCCAACGGCGCACTGTTCCCCTGGTTCACCTCCGGGACATCCTCGGCATCGACTCGAACGGCGATGAAGCCAGCCTCAAGATCCCGGTGGCGACACTCGGGTTCTCGGGACACCGCCTCGGCATGATCGTCGATGAGTTCATCGGCGAGCAGCAGATCGTCATCAAGACCCTCGGCACGCATCTCAAGCAGGTCGACAACGTCGCGGGCGTGACGATCCTCGGCGCCGGGGAGGTCGTACCGATACTGAACGTCCCCGACCTCATGACGAACGGACGCCAGCTCACCGGCGTGCGGGCCCGCCGGTCCGGCGGGGTCGCACAGGAGGCCGAGGCCAGAGGGCCGAGACGCGTGCTGATCTGCGAGGATTCGTTCACCACGCGCGAGCTCGAGCGGTCGATATTCGAGGCCGCCGGGTTCGAGGTCGAGACCGCGACCGATGGCGCGATGGGCCTTGCGCGTCTGCGCGAGGGGCTGGATCTCGACGCCGTGGTGACCGACGTGCAGATGCCCAACATGACCGGCTTCGAGCTCACCAGAGCCATAAAGTCGGACGACACGCTGAAGTCGATCCCCGTCATCATCGTCACCTCACTCGAGCGTGATGAGGAGAAGGCCGAGGGTATCGATGCGGGCGCCGATGCCTACATCACGAAGTCGGTCTTCAATCAAGACACGCTGCTCGACACCGTCGAACGATTGATTCGATAGCCGATGAGCACCGACAACGCAGTCGGCGCCAACGGGCCCATCAGAGTGCTGATAGCCGACGACTCGCTCGTTGCCCGGGAGATGCTCAGTCAGATCCTGGCCAGCGACGGGTCGATCGAGGTGGTCGGCACCGCATCGAACGGTCAGGAAGCCGTCGATATGGTCACGAGGCTGCGTCCCGACCTCGTCACGATGGACGTCCACATGCCTAAGATGGACGGGCTCGAGGCGACCGAGCGGATCATGGCGTACACGCCGACGCCGATCCTGGTGGTGTCGTCGTCGGTCTACGGCGAGGGTATGGGCCGCGCGTTCGACGCGCTCGCGGTCGGTGCACTCGAGGTGATCAAGAAGCCGGAACCGCGCGACTGGGCCGCCCTCGAGGCGATCGGTCACGACATCATCCGCAAGGTGAAGATCCTTGCCCGGGTGAAGGTGATCACGCATATCCGTGGTCGGCGCGATCCGATCCATCGCGCTTCACCCGAGCGCCAGCACTTCCGGCCGCGGGGCGGCAAGGTACAACTGGTGGCCATCGGCTCCTCCACGGGCGGCCCATCGGCATTGCTGAACGTGCTCGGCCGCTTCGCACCGGACTTTCCGTTGCCCGTGATCATCGCGCAGCACATAGCCGAGGGCTTTGTGCCCGGTCTGGCGAGCTGGCTCGACGCGGGCTGCAAGATCAAGGTCATACCCGCGGTGGACGGCGGGCCGGTCGTGCCGGGCGTCGCGTACATCGCGAACACCGGTCGCAACATGGAGATCGATGGCGCGGTGACGCGGTTCACCGACCCGAAGGCCGGACAGCTGTACATACCATCGGCCGACACGCTCTTCGAGTCGGCGGCACGCTCGTACGGCAGACAGGCGCTCGGTGTGCTGCTCACCGGCATGGGTACCGACGGTGCACGCGGCCTCAAGTACCTGCATGACGTCGGCGGACCCACGATCTGCCAGGATGAAGCGAGCTCAACGGTGTGGGGCATGCCGAAGGCCGCGATCGATGCGGGCGCCGCCGACACCGTGTTGCCGGTACACGAGATCGCCGCCGAGATCGAGCGGCTCGTCGTTCCCGTGTAGGGGCGACGCCCGACGGCTATACTCGGACGCATGCGCGAACTACCCATCGGCATATTCGACTCCGGTCTCGGCGGCCTCACGGTGGTCGGCGAGGTCACGCGCGTGTTGCCCGGCGAGAGCATCATCTACGTCGGTGACACGGCCCGCTGCCCCTACGGCCCACGCGATCCCGCCGAGGTGCGTGAGTTCGTGCTTCAGATCGGTCAGTGGCTCACCGGACAGCGCGTGAAGCTCATCGTGATCGCGTGCAACACCGCCACCGCGGCCGGACTCGCGCTTGCCCAGAGCGTCTTCGATGTGCCGGTCATCGGCGTCGTCGAGCCCGGCGCGCGTGCGGCGGTCAAGAGCACCGTCAATCGTCGGGTGGGCGTGATCGGCACGCTCGGCACGATCGATTCGGGCGCGTACAGTTCGGCTGTGCGTGCCCTCGACGCAGGCGTGACGGTCTTCTCGGCGGCGACACCGCGCTTCGTGGACGTCGTCGAGCAGGGCCTGCGCCTGGGCGACGGCAGCCTCGAGGAGTGGCTGGCCGAGATGGGCGACATCTACATCCGCCCGTCGTTCTACGAGATGGCGCGCGACTACCTCGACCCACTCAAGCGCAGCGGCATCGACACGCTCGTGCTCGGTTGCACGCACTTCCCGCTGCTCGCCGCCCCGATCCAGCAGGTCATGGGATCGAACGTGCGCCTGATCTCCTCGGCTGAGGAGACAGCGCGCGAGGTCGCCGAAACGCTCGCCGCGCGTGGGCACCTCGCAGGTCCGGGTGGCAACCGCACCGAGCGGTTCGTGACGACCGGCGATGCGGCGGAGTTCACCGGGCTCGGCGCACGTGTGCTGGGGCGCCCGGTCCCGGCTGCGGAGCACGTGGCGGTCTCCGAGTTTGTCGCGCTTCTCACTGATGATCTCCGTATGGCCGAGACGGCGTTCGAGAAGGGTCTCACGTGCAGCTGACGATACTCGGCAGTGCCGCATCCTATCCGGACGCGGGAAGGGCCTGTGCGGGCCACCTCGTCGGCTCGGGCGATACCGCGGTGCTCCTGGACTGCGGGAACGGCGTCCTGTCGAACCTCGGCCGGGTGCTCGAGCCCACGGCACTCTCGGCGGTCTTCATCACCCATGCGCACATCGATCACTTCGCGGACGTCTACGCGCTCGAGGCGGCGTTGCGCTACGCTCCCGCCGGCCCCTTGCCGCCGCTGCCGCTCTACCTGCCTGAGGGCCTCTTCGCGCTCATGTCGGCCGCACTCACCGAGCACGGCGCGCGAGAGCTCGCCGAGGCTTTCGAAGTCCGCGAGCTCGTGTCAGGCGAGGCGGTCCATGTCGGCGGACTCACGGTCACGCCGCGGCCGGTCGATCACGTCGGGCTCACCCTGGCGTTCGTCGTCGACGATGGTGACGCGCGGCTGTGCTACACGTCGGACACGCGTTCGGGCGATGCGGTGCAGGCCGCCGCCAGCGGTGCTTCGGTGCTGCTTGCCGACGCGACGCTGCCGCAGGAGTTCGCAGGCCGGGCACCGCACATGACGCCCGGGGAGGCCGCTGCGCTCGCGGAAGAGTGCGGAGCGCACACGGTCGTGCTCACGCACCTGTGGCCCACGGTGGACCGCGCCCTTGCGCGTGCCGACGCGGCAGCCGTCTTCAGCGGGCGTGTTATCGTGGCCGATGAGATGGACTCGCTTGACATCGAGCAGTAGGGAGAACACGTCCATGCAGCGTTCCGAAGGCCGGGGCATCGACCAGATGCGGCCCGTCACGATCACACGGCGCTACCTCAAGCACGCGCACGGCTCGTGCTTGTTCGAGCTGGGCGATACCAAGGTGCTGTGCGCGGCGAACTTCGCCGATACCGTCGCGGGCTGGCGACGGGGGAGCGGGCTGGGCTGGGTGACCGCCGAATACTCGCTGCTCCCCGCGTCGACCCACACGCGCAGCCGCCGCGAGGTCTCCCTGGGTGCGCCGAGCGGTCGCACGCACGAGATCCAGCGGCTCATCGGGCGCTCACTGCGCACCGTCATCGACATGGGCGGTCTCGGCGGCGAGTACACGCTGAACGTCGACTGCGACGTGATCCAGGCCGACGGCGGCACGCGCACCGCCGCCATCACGGGCGCGTTCATCGCCGTACACGACGCGCTCAACACGTGGCGGCAGGCGGGCAAGATCGCCGAGCTACCGGTGCTGGACTATGTGGCCGCCACATCGGTCGGTGTCGTGGATGGCGTCGTGTGTCTGGACCTCGAGTATGGCGAGGACAGCATCGCCGAAGTCGACATGAACGTCGTCTGCGACGGCAAAGGCCGCTTCATCGAGGTGCAAGGCACCGGCGAGCGCTCGCCATTCGATCGTGCACGTCTCGACGAACTGCTCGATCTCGCCGGCGAGGGCACCGCGAAACTCGTCGCGCTGCAGCGCAAGGTGATCGCCGAGGACCTCGAGGTGTTCAGTGAGCGCGCCTGAGGTCCGTCGCGTGATCGTGGCCACGTCCAACCGCGGGAAGCTCGAGGAGATCCGCTCGGCGCTGCCGCTCGACGGTTGGGAGTTCGTGACGGCCGCTGACATCGGCGCGGAACCGCTCCATGTGGAGGAGACCGGCACCACCTTCATCGCCAACGCGCGACTCAAGGCGCACGCTTACCACGAGGCGTTCGGCCTGGCGGCGCTCGCTGACGACAGCGGTTTGGAAGTCGAAGTGCTCGGCGGTGCGCCGGGCGTGTACTCGTCCCGCTACGCCGACGACTGCTGCGGTGGTGGCGACGCCGCCAACAATGCGCGCCTGCTCGTCGAGCTCGAGGATGTGCCCGCCGAGGACCGGATCGCTCGATTCATGAGCGTGATCGTGCTCGTGGGCGAGGACGGTCACGAGACGGTCGCGGAGGGTGCGTGCGAAGGGGCCATCGGGTTCCTGCCCCGGGGGCAGAACGGTTTCGGCTACGATCCGCTCTTCCTGCCACAGGCGACGCCCGGGCGCACGATGGCCGAACTCAGCCTCGAGGAGAAGAACGCGATCAGCCACCGCGGCGCGGCGTTGCGAGCGCTCAGGGCGACCCTCGGCGGCTGAGACGCTGAGTGTCGCGGACGTCGCTGTCACCCATTTGCCCACTTCCACGCTCGCCCGTATACTTGGCGATGCTCTCGAGCACACGGTCCGCGAGGGCTTCGCTCGGGTTCGAGGTCGGGCCGTAGCGCAGCTTGGTAGCGCATCTGCTTTGGGAGCAGAGGGTCGCAGGTTCGAATCCTGTCGGCCCGACCAGTACGCGGCGGTAGTTCAATTGGTAGAGCATCAGCCTTCCAAGCTGATTGTTGCGGGTTCGAGTCCCGTCCGCCGCTCCAGCCTCACCCTCGGCACGCCGTGTGCGCGCCGATTGACAACATAGGGCGCCGCAGGTACCGTTCTCACTCGGCACTTCGGAGGCGCTCGCATACGCGCCCGTAGCTCAGCTGGATAGAGCGGGAGACTTCTAATCTCTAGGTCGGGGGTTCGAATCCCTCCGGGCGTGCCAGACACCACATGGTGGGTGTAGCTCAGTTGGTTAGAGCGCCGGACTGTGGCTCCGGAGGCCGCGGGTTCAAGTCCCGTTACCCACCCCATGAAACACGCTCGATGGCCCGCCCCCGTGCGGGCCATCGTGTTATCCGCGTACCGTGCTCGGCTACACTCATCACGGAGTCTTCGCACACACCGAGGAGCCACAGATGCTCTCAGACATCGAGATCGCCCACGCAGCCACGGTGCGTCCCGCGCGCGCCATCGCCGAGGAGCTCGGCCTGCTGCCCGACGAGGTCGAACCCAACGGACGGCACAAGGCGAAGGTGACGCTCACGTGCCTTGAACGGCTCAAGGATGCGCCGAACGGCCGGTACGTGCTCGTCACGGCCATCACGCCCACACCGCTCGGCGAGGGCAAGACGCTCACTACCGTCGGGCTGGGGCAGGCGTTCCGCGCGGCGGGTCATTCGGCGGTCTCGTGCATCCGGCAGCCGTCGCTGGGTCCGGTCTTCGGCATCAAAGGAGGCGCGGCGGGGGGCGGTTACGCGCAGGTCGTGCCGATGGAGGACATCAACCTGCACCTCACGGGCGACGTGCATGCCATCACGGCCGCGCACAACCTATGCGCAGCGTTCATCGACAACCACATCTACCACGGCAATGCGCTCGGGATCGATCCGCATGCGATCAGCTGGCCGCGGGTGCTCGACATCTCGGACCGCGTGCTGCGCAACGTGGTGATCGGCCTCGGCGGGCGCGCTGACGGCAATCCGCGTGAGTCACACTTCGAGATCACCGTTGCGAGCGAGCTCATGGCGATCCTCGCGCTTGCCGAGGACATCGGGGACCTGCGGGCACGCATCGGTCGTATCATCGTCGGCCGGACATTCGAGGGGGCGCCGGTCACCACCGAGGACCTCAAGGTCGCGGGCTCCATGACCGTGCTCATGAGGGAGACCATCAAGCCGAACCTCATGCAGAACCTCGATGGGGGAGCGGCGTTCGTGCATGCGGGCCCGTTCGCGAACATCGCACACGGCAACAGCTCGATCGTTGCTGACCGCATCGCGCTCAAGCTTGCCGACTACGTGATCACCGAGGCCGGCTTCGGTGCGGACATGGGCGCCGAGAAGTTCGTGAACATCAAGTGCCGTGCATCGGGGCTCGCGCCCGACGCGGCCGTGCTCGTCTGCACCGTGCGAGCGCTCAAGGCGCACTCCGGGCGTTTCGAAGTCAAACCGGGCCGCGACCTCGACCCAGGTCTGCTCGCCGAGGACCTCGACGCACTTGCCGCGGGCATGCCCAACCTTGTGAAGCAGGTTGAGAACGTGCGGGCGTTCGGCATCCCGGTCGTGGTGGCGATCAACGCGTTCCCGACTGACACGCTCGCCGAGCACGCCCTCATCGAAGAGGCGGCTCGGAACGCGGGCGCATTCGATGTGGTCACGCACCGAATGCACGCCGAGGGCGCGCGTGGAGGGCTTCTTCTTGCCGAGGTGGTGGGGCGTGCGTGCGAGGAGCCGTCCACGCTCACCTTCTCGTATCCGAGTGATGCGCCACTGCGCGAGAAGATCGCCGCCGTCGCGACACGCATCTACGGTGCGAGTGGTGTCGACTTCTCGTTCGAGGCATCGCGAGCGATGCAGGCGATCAGCGACGCGGGCCTCTACTCCCTTCCCGTCTGCATGGCCAAGACGCACCTGTCCCTCAGCCACGACCCGAAGCTCAAGGGCGCTCCGGTGGGCTGGCGGCTTCCCGTGCGTGACGTGCGTGTCTCGGCGGGAGCGGGATTCGTCTACGCACTGTGTGGCGACATCACCACGATGCCCGGTCTGCCGCGCACTCCTTCGGGGGAGCACATCGACATCGATGCCGAAGGGAACGTCGTGGGACTGTCGTAGCCGATGCGCCGGTTGTGCGGTCGTGCGGTCAGGGTCGTGCGGTCGTGGTTGAATGACAAAGTAAGTGCAAGAACCGGGTTGCACTTGCCGTCTGCCACATTCGGTGCAAAAAATTCCTGCTCAGAGGCGTGATCCTGAGTGTCCGCGGGCAGCATGCGGGTCGGGAACCGG
>JBASOJ010000106.1:0-26066 GCA_049658145.1 Coriobacteriia bacterium | reverse complement strand
CGGAACCTCCGCGCGCTGCCGCGGCCGCGGCGGCCTGGCGTGCACGCTCCTCGGCGAGCTGGCGCTGACGTTCCTCCTCGGCAGCGATGAGCGTCTTGACCTCCCCGTTGAGCTGGCCCACGAATCGCCCCTGGGCCTCGACGTCGGCCTGGATCGCCGCTGCGCGCGCCTCGGCTTCGGACTGCAGCACCACCTGCTCGGCCTGGCGCTGCTCGAGCGCGAGCGCCGTGGACTCGACGCGGGACTTCGCGTCCTTCACCTCGGAGACCATGTCCGCATCCGCCTGACTGATGCGCACCGCGAGGTCCAGGAGCGTCAGGAAGTCGGTGAACGAGCGGGCGCCGAGGAAGACCTCGAGCGCGCTCGTGCTGCCGCCTTTGTAGATGCTCGTCGCTCGCTGCGAGAGCGTGGTGCGGGCGGTCTCCAGGTCCTCGCGCGCCCGATCGAGCTCCGCCCGGGTGACCAAGATCTCCTCGCGCGTCAGATCGAGGGACTCGCTGATCGCATTGTACTCCTCCACGCGGATCTCGAGTTCGACGTTCATGCGTTCGAGCTCGGCCTGCGCGGATATGGCCTCGGCCTGCTTCGCCTCGATCTCGGGCGTGTTGGGCGCGCAGAACGCAGCCGAGGGCACGGCAGAGATGATGAGGGAGAGCGCCAGGACCACGATCCCTGTTCGGGACACATATGCGGTGGCGATCCGCATCTGGAACCTCCGTGCTGCAGATGATGGTGTGTTCAGAGGCCGTCCGCAGAGGCCGCCGATACTCCGCCTCCGCAGCTTCCAGTGTACCACAGTGCGCCGATGCGGCTTCTGATAGCATGGATGCTCGAGCGCGTCACCGGAGCGTGGGAGCGGAGGTGTGATGCGCAGGTTCCGCCTCATCGGCGCCGCTGCGGCGATCGCGCTCCTCGCCTTCGTCACACCCGCTCATGCCCAGCCGGTCACGCCCGAGCCATCCGCGCCCACGACCCCGACACCCATGCCCGAGACCCTCGCCATCCCCTTCGCGCACCTTGCCGCGGACCTCAGCGGCATCCAGGGAGATATCGACGCGGCCACCGCTCGCGCACTCGATCTGGAGTCCCAGATCACCGCGCTGGACGAGGACACGCGAGCCCTGGAGGCACGTCTCGCGGTCACCACCGAACGGCTGCTCGAACAGCAGGCCGCGGCCGATGCCGCCGAAGAGATCCTGGCCGAAGCCGAGGACCGCTTCCGTGTCCGCCTGGTCGCTGTCTACAAACACGGCGCGATCGACCCGCTGACCATCCTGCTCACATCCGATTCACTCACCGAACTCGTCTCCCGGGCGGCCGTGCTCACCCGTATCGCCGAGGACGACGGACGGATGGTCTCGGATCTCACGGTGGCGGCATCCAACGCCCGGTATCAGCAGTCGGTGCTCGCTGACCTTCAGGCGCAGGACCGATCGCTCAAGAACGTCCAGGAGGACCGCGTCGCCGCACTGAGCGTCTTACTCGCCGAGCAGGAGGCCCTGGTCGCGCAACTCACCGTGCAGGCCCGCGACGCACTCCTCCAGGCCCGCCAGCTCACCGCCTCGGCCCGACAGCAATGGCGGGGCGCCTCGATCCCCGTCGGCACCACCATCCCCCGCGCCTCAGCTTCGGTGGACACGCACCCGGGCCAGTCCTACCTCATCTCCGCCTACATGCCGCGCTCGTACCAGTCCACTGGCCGCACGATGTCCGCGGTGTGCAGCTGGTACGGACCGGGCTTCAACGGCCGGGGCACCGCCTCGGGACAGATCTTCAACGAGGATGATCTGACCTGCGCGTCGCGCACGCTGCCCTTCGGCACGGTGCTCGCGCTCACTCGCGGCGAGCGACGCGTCATCGTGTACGTGAACGACCGCGGCCCGTATATCGACGGCCGGGACCTCGACCTCTCCAAAGCCGCGGCGCAAGCGCTCGGCTTCTCCGGAGTCTCGGCGGTGCAGGTGGAGTTCGTACTCCCGGTCCAGTGACCAGATGCACGAACGGCCCGCCCGACGGATGCCGGCAAGCCGTTCAGGTGGGCACGGGATACAGTCAGGCGACGTGGATGAGCGAGATGATCTTCGGGTCGCCGAGCTTCGCCCGGCCCTCCAGGAAATCGAGCTCGATCAAGAACGCGAATCCGGCCACCGAGGCACCCATCTTCTCCACGAGCATGGCCTTGGCGGCAGCGGTACCGCCCGTGGCGAGGACGTCGTCGACGATCAGCACCACATCATCGGCCGTGAACGCGTCCGTGTGCACTTCGAGTGAGTCCGTCCCGTACTCGAGGGCGTAGGAATGCGACGTGGTGTTCCATGGAAGCTTGCCCGGCTTGCGTGCGGGGATGAAGCCGGCTCCGAGCTTGTAGGCCAGAGCGCCGCCGAAGATGAACCCGCGCGCTTCGGCTCCCATGACCTTCGTGACGCCGGCATCGGCATACTCCGCGGTGATCGTGTCGATGGCTCCGCGGAAACCCTCCGCACTGGCGAGCAGCGGTGTGATGTCCTTGAAGACGACGCCCTCTTTGGGGAAGTCCGGAATATCCCTGATGTACTGCTCGAGGTCCACGCGCTCCTCCTAGTGTCTTGGATGTTTGCCCTAGTGTAGCGCAGCGACCGCCGGGCTTCGCCCTACAGCATCTCGGCGAGCGCATCGAGCTGACTGCGCGTCCCTAGTGCGACGATCCGGTCCCCGGCACACAGCACCCTGGTGGGCGATGGGTTTCGGTCCATCGCCTCGCCATCGGCGATGGCGAGGATGAACGCACCAGTCATATCCCGGATGCGGACCGCTCGGATGGGCTGGCCCACGACCTGCGAGTCGGCACCGATGGACATGGTCTCCAGCCGGTATTCGAGCTCATCGGTATGGGTGACGATGTCGAGATAGTCGGCAACGAGCGGGTCGAGCAGGCTCGTCGCCATCCGCCGGCCGCCGATCACGTTCGGGGTGATCACGCGATCGGCTCCGGCCTTGAGGATCTTGCTCTCGGATGCCACCGTGGATGACCGTGCGACGATGTAGAGCGCCGGATTCATGCCTCGGGCTGTGAGGGATACGAACAGGTTGTCCGCGTCCGTATCGAGAGCCGTGACCAGGCCCCTGGCCCTGGTCACGCCCGCTGCTTCGAGCACTTCCTCGCTCGTGGCATCTCCCTGCAAGTACAGCCATCCGTGCTCCTCGGCGAGTTCGATGCACTCGTCGTCCTGGTCGACGACGATGAACGTCACGCCCTGGGCCGCCAGAGTCTGGCACACGACCGACCCGACGCGTCCCATACCAACGACCACGTAGTGATCGCTCAGCTCCCGAATACGCTTCGCCATGCGTCGTCCCTCCAGCAGTTCGACCAGTGGTCCCTCGACCATGAACTCGGCGATCGTGCCGATCGAGTACGCGATGCCGCCCACGCCCGCGAAGATGAGCGCGATGGTGAACCACTGCCCCGCATCGGACAGCGTATGCACTTCCCGGAAGCCGACCGTGGCGACCGTGATGACGGTCATATACACGCTGTCGAGCAGACTCCATCGCTCGATGAGCATGTAGCCGAGCGTGCCCCCCATGAGGACTCCAAGGAGCAACAGCGCGGCGATCCGTGCCCGTCGCATCAGCGCTCCCAGACCTCGTCGTGCAGGGTCGCCACGTACGGGAGGTTGCGCCAGACGCTTTCCAGGTCGAGCCCGTAGCCCACGACGAACCGGTCGGGAATCGAGAAGCCCGTGTACTCGATGGGCAGGTCCACGATGCGCCGTACGTCCTTATCGAGCAGCGTGCACACCGCCAGACTCGCCGGCTTCCTGGCTCGCAGCACCCGGATGAGGTAGTTGAGGGTGAGCCCCGTGTCGATGATGTCCTCCACGATGAGCACGTCCCGGCCCTCGATCGTATCGTCCAGGTCCTTCGTGATGCGCACCGAGCCTGCCACACCCGGTCCGTACGCGGAGACAGCCATGAAGTCGATCGTGTGGGGCAGATCGATCTGCCGGCACAGGTCCGCAAGGAAGATCAGCCCGCCCTTGAGGACCGTGATGAGCGCGAGGTCTCGTCCCTCGTAGTCGGCGGTTATGCCGGCCCCGAGCTCCGCGACGCGATCGGCGATCTCCCCTGGGGTGAGAAGGACGCGATCGATCCGCGAATCCGAGAGGTGCAGCCGCTCCGTCATGACTCCCCTGCGCCCGTGATCCCGTCGAGGCCGCCGCCGTCGGCATGCTCGCGCGCGACGACCGGGATGCCGTATTTGAACAGCAGCTTACGGAAGTCGCGCTGGTACAGGATTCGAATCGAGATCTCCGGATACAGCTCCTTGAGGCGACGAACCTTCCGGTTCTTCTTGGTCACGAGCTTCTGACTCATGGTCGTGAGTTCGATGTAGAGGCCCGACTCGGGAAGGTAGAAGTCGGGCGAGAAGGACATGAGGACGTTGCCCTGCTTGTCCCATTCCAGCGGAAATGTCGTGGGCTCGTACTCCCACGCAATGCGGTAGTAGTCGAGGATCTGCGCGGCCACGCGTTCACTCGGATGCGCGAACGCCGTGTTCGCCACACGGTCCGACAAAGGGAGGCTGTCCGCCAGATCGTCCAGCGGCTCATCATGCAGTTCGTCAGTCATCGTAGTCAGGCTAGGTCCTCGAAGAGCCGGCCGACCGCACGTCTGATCATGTGGTCCTTGAGTTCGGCCGTCTTACCCATCAGATCCACGAGCGTCTCGATCAGCTTCTGTCGCGCCTCGGGCGTGCGGTGGCGCATCCCCGGCATCAGGATCTGCTGGTAGAAGGCGGCTTCGCGCTCCGCGAAGCTCTCATACATGCGCATGTGCCGGGGCTCGATACCGAACCTGCGCAACTCCCAACAGGTGTGAGCGATGCCGATGTCAGGTCCGGGCAACTCCTCGCCGTGCTCCCCGGACACGAGGTTGACGATGCCGAACGAGGCGAGTTCACGGATGAACGCTGTGGGGAGTCCGAGCATTTCCGGAACCCGCTCAAGGGGCACCGTCTCGGCATCGTCCAGCGGGAGCGCCATCGTCTCGGCGCGCTCCACGGCAGGCTTCAGCTCGGGAGGCATCTTGCCGTGGTCGAGGTCGTCGAGCTTCTCGCGGATCACAGCAAGCGGCATGAAGTGGTCTCTCTGCAGACGAAGCACGAGCTCGAGCCGTTGAACATCCCCCGGATGGTACTTCCGATAGCCGCCGGGTGTCCGCTCGGGCGAGATGAGACGCTCGTCTTCCAGGAATCGGATCTTAGAGATCGTCAGGTCCGGATGGGCGGGGGTGAGTTTCTCTACCACCTCGCCGATGGTCAGGTAGTCACGTGCTACAGGAGCCATCACTCGGCACCTCCGCCACTCAGGAACAGCATCTGGAACCGGCCGATCTGGACAGTATCGCCGCTGACGAGGACGGCCCCGGTGACGATCGCGTCGTTCACGTAGGTGCCGTTGAGCGAGCCGACGTCCTCGAGACGGACCTCCCCCGCCTCTACGTGCAACACCGCGTGCTCTCGTGAGACCGTCACGTCATTGAGGAAGATGTCGCTGTCAGGATCACGGCCGATGGTGATCCGCGGCTGCTCGAGGTAGAAGCGCTCGCCGACCTCGATGCCTTTGCGGACGATCAGCACGGGGACCTCGGTGACGCCGACTTCTCCGTCGTAGAGCTGCTGGACGGTCTCCGCGACCGCCTCGAAAGATGCGGTGGCTCCCTCGGCCCGGACGCCACACTCAGTGCAGACGCCACCCTCCAGCGCGAGAGCGCCGCATGCGGGGCACCGGTCCATCCTCACCATCTCCTAGAGGGCACCGCGCGCGGGCCCACACATCAGCTGAGCAGGCCGAAGTCCCTCGTCTTGAACGACTGCGCGATCTGCTCCTCGAGCGCAGCCATGAGCTCCGGGGTCTCCAGGACCCCGGCGAGACGCTCCTCACTCAGCCGGTTCTTCACGTAGGGATCGGCGAGCGCATCGGTGAGCCGCCGTCCGTTGTGGACCTCCCGGATGACATACTCGACGACGCGCTCCTCGATCACATCGACCGCAAGGTCGTTCAGGAACGCTTGGATCTTCTCAGTAACACCGGGCACTCCGGCCTCCTTGTCGCGACGGGCGTGCGCACCGCCTCAGTCGTCGTCCCAGTCGTCATCATCAGTGGTCACGTCGTAGCGAGATACACCGTGTAGATCGTTCGCGAGGATCTCGATGAGCCGCTCGATGTCACTCCCTGAGACGACACCCTTGCCGGCATCGCGATCCTCCTTGAGCCTCCGGACGAGTTCCGCACGAAGGATGTCGATCTTTCCGTGAAGCACGCGCCGCCGGTAGCTGACCTTCTGCTCCTCTTCGTACAACTGATCGAGGAGCGCTCGCAGCTCGTCCACCGTGCGCTCCCGCAAGTTGAGCAGTGCGTCGTCGGCAGCACCTCTGTCGCTCACTGTTCCTCCTCCGCAGTCATGCCCCGCGGTCCATCACCGCTGTGCGCCATTGTAGCAGACACCCGCGACACGACGGCTTCGACCTCTACTCGATATCGACGTGCGGAATCGTGCACTCCCCAACCCTAATACCCGGGTTCAGACATCCCCCAACCCGAACGCTCCGACCAGTCCGTCAGCAGCCTCGGATTCGACAGCCGTCAGCGTGTCTTCATCGAAGCGGGCACCCAGACCGCGCGCCACTCCCGCCACTATTCCGGCCACCATCTCGGCCTCGGTCGGCCGACTGCCTAGGATGCCGAGGATCGTCTCGGTCGAGCGATCGAGCGCCGCGGCACCCGAGGGCTCCAGGCGGAACACCGACGCCTCTTTCGCGACATCGCGCGAGATCACGAACGAACCGTGCTGCAGACAACTCGATCCGCTCCACACCTGAGCCGAACCCGACAGCTTCGCAGCGCCGAACGAGAGATCCGCGTGCGTCGCGTGCAAATAGCAGGCGCCCGCCGCACGCTCCCCTCGTGGCCTGCCGGTGAGGTCGGCGCCGATGCCGAGCGCCCTGTACGCCTCAACGAGCGCGCCGCACAACATGCGATAGCTCGCGCTCACACCCCTCGGCACACCATCCCGGACGCCCGCGACGATCGAATACGTGATCTCGTCGTCGTGGAGCACACCCCGACCGCCGGTGGGCCGCCTGCAAAGGTCGATGCCCTCGGCAGCACAGAACGACCTGTCGACATCCTCGGCCCTCTGGAACCGGCCGAGCGAAACCGTGGGACCGCTCCATCGGTACAGGCGCAGCGTCGGCGGCACGAGGCCGGCCTCATGCGCATCCAGCATGGCCCTATCGATGGCCATGTTGCGATCGCCGCGGTCGGCGCCGTGACAGATGAGCCGCCAGCCAGTCGTGAGCACTACTCGCGCACACCTTCCCGCGGCTTCCAGGCGAGGTCCGGCTCCTTGACGGCCGCCGCTTCGTCCAGTCGCCGCACCGGCGTGGTGTACGGTGCGCCGTGGAGCAGGTCCGGATCCTCGGCGGCCTCCGTGGCGATCGTCGACAAGACCTCGGCGAACCGGTCGAGCGTCGCCTTGCCCTCTGTCTCGGTGGGCTCGATCATCATCGCCTCGTCGACGATCAGCGGGAAGTACACGGTGGGTGGATGGTAGCCGTAGTCGAGCAGGCGTTTGGCGACGTCGAGTGTGCGAACGCCATGCTTCTTGCGCAACGCGCCGCCAGAGAGCACGAACTCGTGCATGCAGACGCGATCGTATGCCACCGGCCACGCGCCGCTGAGCAGAACCCGCAGGTAGTTGGCCGAGAGCACCGCCTGTTCGGCAACCTCCGTGAGGCCGCGTCCGCCGAGAGCCCGGATGTAGGTGTACGCCCGTACGAGCACGCCGACGTTGCCGAGGAACGACCGCACGCGACCGATAGACCGAGGCGGCGTCACGAGCGTGAAGCCACCATCGGGCGTCGTGCCCACCAGGGGCCCCGGAAGAAACGGCGCGAGCGCGTCCGTCACGGCCACAGGGCCGGCGCCGGGGCCGCCTCCGCCGTGCGGCGTCGCGAACGTCTTGTGCAGATTGATGTGCAGCGCGTCGAAGCCCATGTCGCCGGAGCGCGTCTTGCCGAGGATGGCGTTCAGGTTGGCGCCGTCACAGTATGCGAGCGCCCCGACCTCATGCACGGCGGTCGTGATCGCGAGGATGTTCTCGTCGAACAGGCCGAGCGTGTTCGGGTTGGTGAGCATGAGCGCCGCGACATCCGTGTCGAGCAGGGACCTCAGCGCTTCGAGGTCCACTCCCCCGCGATCGTCGCTTGGCACCTGCACGACCTCGTAGCCGCACATGGCGACCGTGGCAGGATTGGTGCCGTGTGCCGAATCGGGCACGAGGACGCGCTTGCGCGGATCGCCGTGCGCCGTGTGATACGCGCGGATGGTGAGCAGACCCGTGAGCTCGCCATGCGCGCCGGCCGCGGGCTGCAGCGTCACGGCTGGCAGGCCCGCCACCTCGGCGAGCGACTCCTGCAGGCCCCACATGAGCTCGAGCACGCCCTGGACGGTCTCCTCAGGCTGATACGGGTGGAGTCCCGCGAATCCGGGCAACCGGCAGGCCCACTCGTCGATCTTGGGGTTGTACTTCATCGTGCAGCTGCCAAGCGGGTAGAAGCCGCTGTCCACGCCGAAGTTGGCGCTCGCGAGCCGCTCGTAGTGGCGGGCTATGTCCACCTCGGTCACATGCGGCAGCGCCGGAGCCGCGGCACGGGCGTACTCACCGAGCGAGACTGCGGGGACGTCGAGCGCGGGTGCCTCGACGCAACGCGACTCGGCGGCGCCTCGCTCGAAGATGAGCGTGCCGGTGAGCGGCTCCCGCGTGGGGTTCTTGCGATCCTGCGTGCTCACAGCGCACTCACCTCCTCGACGAACCGGTCGAGTTCGGCGCGGGTGCGCTTCTCCGTCACGGCAAAGAGCACGAGTCCGGCGCCGTCAGGCGAGAACCGACCGAGATCAAGTCCGGCGAGGAATCCGGCACCGAGTAGGGCTCGCTGCATCTCGGCCACGTCACCCGGGTAGCGCAGCGCGAATTCGTGGCCGAACGGCGCGGAGTGGACACGCTCGAAACGCCCTGTCGCGACGAGTGCTTCCTCCAGGTAGTGCGCCTTGGCGACGCACGCCCCGGCGATCCCCTCGAGCCCGGCGGCACCTACGGCGGCAAGGTAGACACCGGCCGCCAGCGCGTTGAGTGCGTGGTTGGAGCAGATGTTCGACGTGGCCTTCTCGCGTCGGATGTGCTGCTCGCGGGTGGAGAACGTGAGCACGAAGCCGGTCTTCCCGTCCACGTCAGTGGTGCGCCCGGCCACGCGCCCCGGCATCTGGCGGATGTGCGCCTGGCGACACGCGAAGATACCCAGGCCGGGGCCACCGAACGACATCGGGTTGCCGAGCGGCTGGCCCTCGGCGACCACGATATCCGCGCCGAAGGTGGCCGGCGGCTCCATGACGCCGAGCAGGATCGGGTTGGTGCCGACGACCAGTAGGGCACCCGCACCGTGTGCGAGCTCGGCCAATGTGGCGAGGTCTTCGAGCCTGCCGTAGAAAGTCGGTGATGCGACCATGATGGCAGCGACATCGTCACCAAGAGCCGCGGTCAGCGCGGTGACGTCCGAGACGCCGCCCGTCGAGGCCACCTCGGTCACGGTGACCGTGCCTGCCTGGACGTACGTGGCGAGCGTCGCGCGCCACTCGGGATGCGCAGCACCCGACACGACGACCCTGCCGCGCTTTGTGATACGTGCGGCCATCAGAGCTGCCTCGGCGAACGCGGTGGCCCCGTCGTAGATCGAGGCGTTGCTGACCTCCATGCCGGTGAGCTGGCAGATCATCGACTGGTACTCGTAGACCGCCTGGAGCGTCCCCTGGCTGACCTCGGGCTGATACGGCGTGTACGCCGTGAAGAACGCCGGCTTGCTCACCACAGCGTCTACGATCGCGGGCACATAGTGGTCGTAGCAACCGCCGCCCAGGAACGAGACCACGTCGTCGGCACCCCGGTTCGCCCGGGCAAGCTCCTTCAGGTGGGCGGAGAGTTCTACCTCCCCCATCGGCTCGGGCAGTGACAGCGGACGCTCGAGCCGCGCTGCCTGAGGCACATCGGCGAACAACTCATCCACCGATTCGACTCCCACGACGTCGAGCATCGCGGACTGTTCATCGCAGGTGACCGGGATGAAACGCATACAGCTAGGCTTCCTCGGCGAGATACGCTTCGTAGGCGGCGGCGTCCATCAGCGCCTCGACCTGTGCGGCGTCGGACAGCTTCACCTTGATGATCCAGCCCGCACCGTACGCATCCTCGTTCACGGTCTCGGGGGCGCCATCGAGCGCGCCGTTCACCTCGACGATCTCGCCCGAGACAGGCGAGAAGAGTTCGGAGACCGACTTGACGGACTCGATCTCACCGAACGAGTCGCCCGCCGAGACGGTGTCCCCCACCGACGGCAGGTCGACGTACACGACCTCGCCCAGCTGGTCCTGGGCGAAGTCCGAGATGCCGATCGTGGCGGTGTCGCCTGAGACGCGCACCCACTCATGCTCGCGGTCGTACTTGAGATCCTCCGGATACATGGGGATTCCACTCCTTCTCCTTCTCGGGCTTACGACCGTGTGGCCGAAAGCGATGTCTCACCAACGAACGGCGGGCGCGCGACGACCGCCGGTACCACCTTGCGCCTGACCTCGATCTCGAGCGGCGTCCCCACCGCCGAGAGCGCTGCCGGGACGTACGCCATCGCGACTCCGTGACCGAGGGTGGGTGAGAACGTGCCGCTTGCCACCTTACCCACCGCCTCACCCTCGTACAATACGGTGTAGCCGTGTCGTGGAACACCCTCGGAAACGGTCAGTCCCACCAGCTTCTCCGCCGGTCCGGCCTCGCGCACGCGCGCGATCGCCTCGGCGCCGATGAATCCGCTCTTCGCCTTCGGCACCACCCAGCCCAGCCCCGCCGAGATGGGATCGACCCCGCGGTCCATGTCGCTGCCGTAGAGCGGGTATCCCATCTCCAGACGCAGGGTGTCCCGCGCGCCGAGACCGCACGGCACCACCTCGGCGAAGCTCAGCAGCAGCCGCCACACCGCGACCGCCTCGCTTTCGTGACAGAACAGCTCGACGCCGTCCTCACCCGTGTAGCCCGTGCGGGCCACAAGGACGCTCACGCCGTCGAGAGTCGCCTCGCCGAGCGCGAACCGCCGCGGCGGCTCCCACCCGTCTTCGGCGAGCGTCGCGACCACCGAGAGCGCCTCCGGACCCTGGACCGCGATCAGCGCCGTCCGGTCACTCTCGTCGACCGCCTCCACGCTCGCGGGGAGATGCGACGTGATCCAGTCCCAGTCGGTCTCCCGGTTCGACGCGTTCGCCACGATCAGGTACTCGATGTCGCCCGAGTGGTACACGATCAGATCGTCGATGATCCCGCCATCCTCGTCGCACATGACGGTGTACAGCGCGTCGCCCACCGCGTCGATCTTGTCGAGGTCGTTCGTGACGATGCGCTGCAGGGCCTCCTTGGCGTGTACGCCGAAGATGCGGAACTCGCCCATGTGCGAGACATCGAAGATCCCCACGCCATCTCTGACGGCATGGTGCTCCTCGATGATGCTGGCGTACTGCACCGGCATCCGCCAACCCGCGAAGTCCACCATGCGCGCACCGAGCGCCACATGCTCCTCATAGAGCGGGGTCGTCCGTGAACCGTCGGTCATCAGTGCTCCTTTCACATCACGGGCACGGCAGGCGCCTGCAACTCCCCGCCGAAAACCGTTCGCCAGAGTCGGGTGAACCAGATGCCCACGGCCTCCCACGCGTCGGGCGCCGGCACGTCAGATGCTGCGACGACGGGCACCTGCGCCAGCAGGCGCTCCCCCTGCACCACGGTCAGCGTACCGAGTCGCTGTCCCTCGGTCACCGGCGCATCCACCTCCGGCAGCATGTCCACACGCGAGACGACTTCGCCGTCCAGGTCGAAGACCGGGACGATCGCGTCGGCGGCTATCATAGCCGTGACCGTGCGGTCGAGCCAGTCGGTCACCGGCACCATCGCCGCGGTCGTCTCCGCGGAGGCGACCTGCGTCTCGACATAGTGCGCGAATCCCCAGTCGAGCAGTTCTTCGGCCTGATCGAAGCGATCGTCCTCCGAGGCCGTGCCGAGGATCACCGCCACGAACGATATCGCGCCACGCTGCGCCGACGCCACCAGGCAGTATCCCGCGTCGTCGGTCCAGCCCGTCTTCACACCCGTGGCGCCCTCATAGCTGCCGATGAGCTTGTTCGAGGTATCGAACGTCGTCGTCCGCGATCCGTTGGTGACCTCCACCTGTTCCATCCCGACGATGCTTGCGAACCGCGGATCGGCCATCGCGATCGTGCTGAGCGTCGCAAGATCCGCCGCCGAGGTGTAGTGGCCGGGCTCGTCCAGGCCGTGGGGGTTGGTGTAGGCCGTGTGCGTCAGTCCGAGCTCGGCGGCCTTCGCGTTCATGAGCGCCACGAAGCCGTCCACGTCACCCCCAACGTGCTCGGCCAGTGCCGTTGCGGCGTCGTTTCCCGAGTGCACCAGCATCGCCTCGAGAAGGCGCTGTATGGTATAGGATTTCCCCGCGACCAGACCGGCCTCTGACTCCCCCACCGAGGCGGCCCGCGACGATACGGTCACCACATCCAGAGGGTCTGCGGCATCCAGGACGACCAGCGCCGTCATGATCTTCGTAGTGGACGCCATCGCACGCTCCGCATCAGCTTCGCGGTCCCACAACGTCCGGCCATCACCCGTCCTGAGAACGCCGGCCGGCATGGCAACGCCCGGAGTGGCCGCGGCGAGCGCCGCGCCTTCCTCGATCACAATGCCGCCGATCCGCTCCACCGCCCCGCTCTCGACAGGGAACATCATCGTGGCGGTGAACGCGATAACCGCTATCATTACTGCGCGCGCGTAACGAGGTGCGGCGAGAGCGGGGGGCACGCGTGACTCCTTCGAACGCACGGACCGTGGGAGCAGTTTCGATTGTACGGGTTCACCGGCCCGGGTGCATCCTCTCGGATCGGGCCGCCCATGTCCCGCTCAACTGATGCGCGCCGCATGCCGACACTGTGGGTGATGAGACCGCGCCTGGCAGCCGCTCGGGCGGCTCGGGCGGACCCGGGGGATGCCGATGAAGCGCTTCACTGCGTGGATGCACGCGCACGGGGACCGAGGATGGACCGTCATCGAGCTCATGGTGGTCGTGCTCATCATCGGGATCCTGCTCGCCGTCGCGGTGGCTGCGTACTCCGCAGCGACCGCCTCGGCCAACGCTGCGGCCTGCCGGGAGAACCAGCAGGTGTTGACCCGTGCCATCGCGGTAGCGCGCGCCAGCGAGCTGGATGTGGATGACATCGACGATCTGGAGTCGAGCGTCGTCAACTTCGATACCGCGTCCAAGTGTCCGCTGGACGGGACGCCGCTCGTGTTCGTTCCGTCCACCGACACCGTCACCTGCCCGAACCATCCTTAGCGGACCGCACTCGCGGTCAAAGGAGGCCGAACGTGAAGTACTCCCACTTCGAGGCGCTCGCACTCGTGCTCGGCACGGGTGCGATCATCGCGAGCATCTTCATCGCGCCGACCGCCGCGCCACAGGCCGCCGAGGTCACCGCGCAGCTGCTGCTCATCGTCGTGCTGGCCGGCGCCTTGCACTGGGGACGAAACGGCGGGTTCCTGGCCGCGCTGCTCGCCATCGCAGTCTACGTGGCGATGCGCGTCCCTCTGCTCCAGACGCAGGGACTGTCGACCGACATCGTCACCCTACTCGCCACCCGCGCCATCACGTACGGGCTGGTGGGCATCGTGGGCGGTGAGTTGGCGGCGCGCATCAAGTACGTGTTCGCCGGACTCTCGAGCGATACGCTCATCGATCCGCACACCGGCGTCTACAGCGCCCGCTACGCTGCGGACGCGATCGCCTCGGGCCTGGGCCAGTGGCAGCGCTATCAGACGCAGTACTCCGTAGTGGTCATCACCGTCGCCCAGGGCGTGTATGCCACGCTGAAGCCCACTCGCTCACGTCAACTGCTCCGACAGGTCGCGGGCCACATCCGCAACGACATCCGGATGGTCGACGACCTCGCCGCAGGGAGCACAGGGACGTTCTACGTTCTGCTCCCCCGCACCGATGCCGTGGGAGGCGTCGTTGTCGCGGAGCGTCTGGCCGTCGGCTTGCGCGAGATGCTCGGCGCACGTGACGATGCCTTGAGCGCCAACATCCTCTCGGTGGAGCGCGACGCACCGGCGCTCAAGCACCTTGTCGAGGTGCTGAATCCGGCCGCCGCGGAGATTGGGCCGTCCGAACATGCCGCGCTCGACCGCAGCGACCCGCCAGCGAACGGGCGTCAGCACCCGGTAGCGTAGACTTCCCCGGCGTCGAGCACGCGCATCCCCGCAGCCCTGAGCGCCTCCGTGGCCTCGGCCGCGTCCCCTACGCGGAAGACGTCGATGGCGGCGCTTCCGCCCGGCTCCACGAAGCAGTAGGCGTACTCGACGTTCGCGCCGACCGAGCCTATCACCTCGAGGACGTCGGCCAACCCGCCGGGACAGTCCGGCACCTCGACCGCGATGACATGGGCCACGCTCACACTGAAACCGGCCTCCTCGAGCGCCGCGCGAGCGGTCTCCGGCCGGTCACAGATGATGCGCACCACACCGAACTCGGCCGTGTCCGCCACCATCAGCGCGCGCATGTTGACGCCCGCATCGCCGAGCGCGCGGGTGAGCCCTGCCAACCTGCCGGGGCTGTTCTCCAGGAACACCGTCAGTTGCATGACCATCGGTCACTCACTTCCCTCTGTGCGCAGATCGACGACGCGCTTCGCCTTGCCTTCGGAACGCTGGATCGACTTCGGCTCCACAAGCTTCACGTCGAGGTTGACCGCGAGTGATGAAGCGATCTCGGCGCCGACCCTGTTGCGCAGACGCTCGAGCGTCTTGATCTCATCGAACGACACGTCCGGGCCGACCTCCACATGCACCGCGACGTGGTCCATGCTTCCGCGCTTCGAGAGTACCACCTGATAGTGCGGCGCCACGCCCGGGATGCCGATCAGCACCTGCTCGATCTGGCTCGGGTAGACGTTCACGCCCCGGATGATGAGCATGTCGTCGGTGCGGCCGGTGATCCGCTCCATACGGCGGAAGGTGCGCCCGCATGCGCACTCACCGGGAACGATGCGCGAGATGTCGCGGGTGCGATAGCGCACCAGGGGGACACCCTGCTTGGTGATCGTCGTGAACACGACCTCGCCCTGCTCGCCGTCGGGCACCGGCCGCAGCGTCTGCGGATCGATGATCTCGATGATGAAGTGATCCTCGTTCACATGGAGGCCGCACTGCCCGGCGCACTCGGCGGCGATACCGGGGCCCATCACCTCGGAGAGGCCGTATATGTCGATCGCGGTGATGCCGAGCACCTGCTCGAGCTGGGCGCGCATGCTCTCGCTCCACGGCTCGGCGCCGAAGACGCCCGCCTTGAGCGGCAGTTCCCGCGGGTCGATCCCCATCTCCAGGGCGGTCTCGCCGATGAGCAGCGCGTAGCTCGGCGTGCACGCGAGGATCGTCGTGCCGAAGTCCTTCAACACCTGCGCCTGACGCTTGGTGTTGCCGCCGGAGATCGGGATCGCCGTTGCCCCCAGGCGCTCGGCCCCGTAGTGCGCCCCGAGCCCGCCGGTGAACAGCCCGTACCCGTAGGCGTTCTGCACGATGTCGTCGCGCGTGCCGCCGGCGGCGGCGATCGTACGCGCCATGAGGTCGGACCAGTTGCTGATGTCCTCCCCCGTGTAGCCCACGACAGACACCTGGCCGGTCGTGCCGGACGATGAGTGGACGCGAACGATGTCCCCGAGTGGGACGGCGAACATGCCGTACGGGTATGCGGCGCGCATGTCGTCCTTGACGGTGAACGGAAGGTCGGCCAGAGCGCCGAGGTCGTCCACGTGCGGGGCGACGCCCGACTCGTCGAATTTGGTGCGATACGTCGGGACGTTCGCGTACACCCGTTCGAGCAAGGAGTTCAGCCGCTGGAGCTGGAGTGCCTCGAGGTCGCTACGTGCCATCGATTCGAGATCAGGCTGGAACATGAGCATCCCCCTGCCCCTTCACCGGCTGCCGGGCCGGATTCACGGCGTCGTCGTGGTGGGCGCCGAGGGTGCGGCGCCGGCCGTGCCGACACGCACGACTTCTTCTGTTGGACGGTACACTGATCTGAACGAGTCCGTGCGGATCTCGGTGCCGTTGCTCATCACGTGGCGCACGACGACGATCGTCCTGCCGCTTACGCCCCGCTCATCGACGACCCTGCTGCCCGCGGGGAGTGCGGGATCCGGGACCTCTTTCACCGGCGGGTCCTTGATATCCGTCCACGGTCCGGTGTCATACGTGACCTGATAGCCCGGACTCGTGCCGTAGAGCGAGATGGTCACCGTGGAGTTCGAGTACCCGGTGGCGATCAGTATCCAGTTCGGCGTGTCGTTCTTGAACTTGAAGTCGGGACCGCCCCAGGACACGGTGGCGTCACGCCCCGTCGGGTAGTGGCTGATGTACTGGGAGTGGTTACGCCGTTCGACCACCGGAAGACCCGAGAAGAACACGGTGTTGAAGATCGTGGTGCCCACCTGGCAGATGCCGCCGCCGAGCTGCGGGACCAGCTTGCCATTGACGATGGCGTTGGCCTCCTGATATCCCTTCTCAGCCGTGCGCTGCCCGATCGTCTCGTTGAAGCTGAAGGTGCCCCCTGGCGCGACCAGCGTGCCATCGAGCGCATCCGCCAGGGTATGGATGTTGTTCACCCGTGGCTTGTTCGACGATGCATAGTCGGTGGTGAAGGTGGATATCCGTTCGACGATACCCATCGACTGAGCCACCGCGGTCGTGATCTCGGGCTCGACACGGTGCATGGTGAGTTCGGCGCGCCGCTCCCCGTCCCCGGTGAGCACCGACTTGAGCTTGAGCGCCAGGTCCGCGGCATCGGCCTGCAGACCATCCTCGGCAGGGATGATCGATACGGTGCCGTTCGAGACGCTGAAGCCGGCGTCGCGGGCGGGCTTACCCACTTCGGCGACCATCGGCAGCACGGTGGCCGAGACGTCTTCGGAGACCACGTAGGCCTCGAGCGTGACCCGTTCGACGCCATCGACGCGTCGGAATCCGATCCACTCGCCGATGGTGTGGGCCGGAACCTCCCACTGCTTGTCCGCGTAGAAGAGCGTGAGCGGTGCCGAGACCATCTTGAGGGCGTCTTCGTAGGCCTGCTGAGCACCCTCGGTGTCCACCGCCGGCGAGATGGGGCCGAGCTCGAATTCAACGACACGGTCGGCAGAAAGGAATGCCGGAAGCAGACGTTCGCGCGCCTCATCCTCGCTGACACCGATGCCGTCGACCGGCTCTATGCGGGTGACGGCCACGCCATCGACCTGAACGCCCGCGTCGATCGGTGGCGTCGCGACCGTCTCGTTCATGGAGCGCACCAGTGCGGTGATCGCCGGGTCATCACATGAGAGCTCCATGGGAAGCGTGACGCCGCCGAAGACCGCTCGCAATCGACCGGAGATGGTCGACCCGAACGAACCGCGGCCGATGGCATACGCCTCGCCCGCAAGGCCGGTCGCATCGACCGAGAGTGACACGGACTCCGCCGTGACTTCCCACGACTCGCCACCCGCCTGCGCAGTGATCGGCGTCGCGGACTGCGCGGCTACGAACGCGGTGATGGCCTCACGGGCCTCGGCCTCGGTGTTGCGGCCGAGATCGAGCGTCCCCACCTGCACGCCGGGGTGGATGCGGCCCGCGGAGACCGCGGCGTCGACACCCACACCGGCTGCCATCACGAGGACCAGTCCGGCCGATGCGAACAACGCGATCCGGGCGGGAAGGGACCACGCCTGAAGCCATGCCGGCAGACGTGATTCCTTCGGCGCCGGTGTGTGGCGCAAGGATCGGCTCGTGCGTTCGCTGTTCGAGACTTCGCTGGTCATCTGCACTTCCGGGGTCGATCGCGGGGCGGGTTTCCGAAGGTCACGGCAGCAAGAAGCCCGCCACCCGTGAGCAGCGATGATACCGCAGGAGTGAGCCCCCCGTCACATAACGTTGTCGCCCTGTCACGCTGTCAGCCCTCGGCGATGGCCTTCTGCACTTCGGCCACGCATCGTGCCAGCATCGCCTCCGTGCTCGACGCGGTCGCGCCCTCGGCGTGGACGTTCACCACCGCCTCGGTCGGGTGCGGGAGCACGAGCACCCATCCGTCGTCCGTGGGGATGCGGACCCCCTCGACGACCGAGCCGATCTCGCCCATCGCAGACATCGTGCGCATCACGGCGCCCTTGCGATCGAACGGACAGAAGACGGCTTCATCGCGCAGGAAGTACTCGGGCAGGCCAGCAACCACCTCGTCGAGCGTGGTCTCCTGGCGGTCGAGCATGCGAAGCAGCATGCCGAAGGACATCATCGCGTCGTAGGCGGCAAGGAAGTGCGGGAACACGAAGCCGCCGCGGCGCGAACCCGCGAAACCGACCGCCGGATCGAGCGCTGCCGACGAGAGAGCCCGCCGCGAGGTACCCGTGCGACGCACGGACCGCCCGCGTCCGTTCGCTATCGTTTCGACCACGTTCGAGGCCGTGACCGGGACGGCGACGTCACGTCCGACCCCTTCGTCCGGCTCTGCGGCACACCACAGAGAGACCATCGCGTGCAGCGCCGTGTCGTGGGCGAGAACGATCCCACTCCCGGTGACGAGCGTGAGCCGCTCGGCCGTCGAGTCGAAGGAGACGCCCAGGTCGGCCTGGAAGACGTCCACTGACTTCACGATCTCCGCGATCTGGCTGTCACGCTCCACCGCGTCGATGCGCGCATGCTCCGAGTCGACGTACCCGCGCATGGTGATGACATCGATGCCCCAGTCGCCGGCCGCCGAAGGAAGCACGAAGGAGGCCGGGCTCATCCCCATGTCCACGACCACTTTGAACCGCCGGGTCAGCGGTCCCCTCCCGTTCAGCGCCGCACTCAGGCCGGCGATGTAGTACTCAAGCGCCCGCGGCGGATAGAGGATCTCCCCCACGTCCTCGAAGAATGCGCGTCTGAACTCCTGCCGGAAATACAGGCGCTCGATCTTCTTCTCCACACCGGTGGATATGTCGATGCCGCGCTCGTCGTAGAAGTGCATCTCAAGCGACTGCGGGTCGTTGTCAGCCGCGCAGAGGTGGATGCCTCCCGACGCACGCGTGTCGCGCGCGGTGAAGCGGGTCACTGCAGGTGACGCCACACGGAGGTCGCGCACGTGACAGCCGGCGGAGTTGAGCCCTGCGGCCAACGCACGCTTCATCATCCGCGCTGCCCGGCTTGAGTCACGACTGACCACCACATGGGACCTGCTCGGCAGTAACGTCCCGTACGCCTGGGCCACGCGCAGCGCCAACTCGGGCGTGACGTCAATGCTCACCAGCCCCGAGATCCCGTCGGCGCCGAACAGCGACCGGACACCGCGTGACTCCCAGATGAGCGATGACGTGACCATCGCGCCTGCGTCGATCCGCTTGAACGGGTACACCTGGACGTCGTTGCCCACCGACGCGCCGTGCCCGACGACACTCTCGTCGCCGATCACTGCGCCGTTACCCACGCGCGCCCCGGCCCTGACATCGACGCTGCGGCACAGAACGGCGCCATCGACGTGGCTGTTCTTGCCGACGAAGGCGTCGTTCCAGACGATCGTGTGGTCGATCTCCGCGTCGACACCCACAAGGCAGTTGTCGCCGATCACCGTGTACGGGCCGATCTTCGCGTCGGCACGAACGGTCGTGTTCGCGCCGATGACCACCTTCGATGACAACACCGCCGAAGGGTGGATATCTGCGCCAGGCCCGATCCAGGAATCATCCTTCGTCTTCGCCCCGGGAATGTAGATCATGGCCTTGCCGTCGAGGATGTCGCGATGGACCTCGACGTAGCCCTCGAGGCTGCCCACATCGGCCCAGTAGCCGTCGACCACACAGCCGTAGAGGTCGTGACCGTTCTTCATCAACAGCGGGAAGAGCTCCGAGGAGAAGTCGAACGGTATGCCTTCGGGGATGTAGTCGAACACGAGCGGCTCGACCACGTAGATCCCGGTGTTGATCGTGTCGCTGAAGACCTGTCCCCACGACGGCTTCTCTAAGAACCGCTCGATCTTGCCATCATCGTCGGTGATCACTACGCCGAACTCGAGCGGGTCCGGAACACGCTTGAGCGCGATGGTGACCGCTCCGCCCTTGGCTTTGTGAAACTCGATCACCTCGGTGAGGTTGATGTCGGTGAGCGCGTCGCCCGAGATCACGATGAACGTCTCCGTGAGCGCCTCGGCAGCATTCTTCACCGAACCGGCGGTACCGAGCGGCGACTCCTCGATGGCGTAGCTGATATCGATCCCCCACTCGTCGCCATCGCCGAAGTAGTCCTCGATGACCTGCGGCATGAATGCGAGCGTGGCCACGACCTCCGTGATGCCGTGATGCTTCACGAGCCCGAGGATGTGCTCCATCACCGGCTGGTTCACGATCGGCACCATGGGCTTCGGCCGCATGCTCGTGAGCGGGCGCAGTCGCGTCCCCTCGCCACCAGCCATGAGGACTGCCTTCACGCGGATCTACCCCCGTTCGGCCTCGATCGCAGCGGTACGCGCGCGCACCGCGATCAGGGTGTACTGGACAGCCGCCGAGAGCGACAGGACCACCCCCACGTACACGAACCAGATGCCCAGCGGCGAAGACGCCGATCCGAAGCCGGGCAGCCAGGATGTCTCTACGAGCCCGATACCGGGCACCTCGGGCCAGCCTGCGATGAGCGAGGCGAACCCGGTGAAGAGCACCGCTGTCGTGAGCTTTCCGGTGTAGGTCACAGGCAGGATCACCTGGTAGCGCTCGAGCTTGTAGGCGCCGTACAGCAGGTACGCGTCGCGCCCGAGCAGCACGATCGGCGCCCACAGGGGCAGCACATCGATCAGGTAGAGGCCGACGACTCCCGACGCCAGAAGAAGCCTGTCGACGAGCGGATCGACGATCTTGCCGAACTGAGTGACGGTATGTGTCCTGCGGGCGATCTGACCATCGATCCAGTCGGTGGAGGCGGCGATGGCATAGATGAAGAATGCCGTGAGACGTCCGCGTTGACCATCGGCGTCCACGAGCACCGTGAAGAAGAACGGGACCAGCAACAGACGCATGATCGTTATGAGGTTCGCCACCGAGTAGACCGTGTGGTGAACCTCCTCGGTCACCGGCTGCGCATCGTGATCCTCTACCACCAGTCCCTCCTTCGGAAGAACAAGACCATCCAGACGGCGATGAGCACCATCGCGGCGATGATGGTGGCGAACGACCAGCCCGCGGTGGCGGGAGGCCACATACCGTTGAGTACGTTCATCCCGTATATGCCCGAGATGAGGGTCAGCGGCATGAAGATCGTAGCCACCACGGTGAGCTGCTTCATGATGCCGTTCATGCGATTGCCCTGAACCGAGAGGTAGATGTCCATCGTCCCGTTGGCCACCTCGCGGTACGTGTCGATCGTATCGCCGAGCCTGGCGAGGTGGTCGCCGACATCCTGGAAGTACATGTACGCGTCCGGCTCGACGAACGCCTCGAGCCTGGCCAGGCTGCGGACCACGTCCCGCTCGGGGCTGACCACCTTGTGGAGGCGCACGAGTGCACGCTTCGCGGCATAGAGACGCTGCAGATGCTCGGGCCTGGCCCCGGCGATCATGAGGTCCTGCAGCTGTTCGAGCTCGTCCGAGAGGGCCTCCACGATCGGGAACACCTCATCGACCGCCGCATCGAGGATCGCATGCAGCGTCCACTCCGCGCCGCGCGCCAGGTAGGCGTCGGCCTGTGCCATGATGCGGCCGAGTGCCGGCGAATCAGCGCGATGCACCGTGATGAGATGCTCCTCGCCGAGGAAGATGTCGATCTCGTGCGACTCGACGCCCTCGCCGATGAGCATCTGCGGCATCAGCCAGATGAGGAACGTCTGCGCGTGATATGCGTCGAGCTTCGGGCGCTGCGGGAAGTGCAGGCAGTCCTCGATGGCGAGCGGCGGAAGCGGGAACCGCGCGCTGACGGCTTCGAGTGCCGCCTCGTCAGGCTCGGCGACGTCGATCCACACAGGACCAGGAAAGTCGGCGGGGATCGAGGTGAGTCCGTCGGAGTGCAGGACGCCGTCGGCGATCCAGCGTGCCGTGATCAGTGCCGCCACCGCGCCCTCCCCTTGCCGGTCACCGGTCTACCGATACCAGGATACCGCTTCGGGTGCGGCGGCGGCTCAGTTGTTGCGAACCGCTGCCGATGACTGCTTAGCCTTGAGGAACTCGTCGTAGGTGGCGGTGAAGGTCTGCGAGCCGTCCTCGCCGGTGAGCACGTAGTACAGGTAGTTGGTCTGTGCGGGCGCAGCGGCCGCGGTGAGCGCCGCCATCCCGGGGTTGCTGATCGGGCCGACGGGCAGTCCGTCGTGGATGTAGGTGTTGTACGGGCTGTCCTCATCAAGATCGTCGTTGGTGAGCGAGGTCGTACCCTCGGGCAGGGTGTACAGCACGCTCGCGCACAACTGCAGGCGCATCGGCTTCGCCATGCGGTTGTAGATGACGGAGCTGACCAGCGGGAACTCGGCCGGAAGCTTCGCCTCGCGTTCGAGGATCGAAGCGATGGTGACCACGTCGAAGGTGTCGAGGTTGCGTGACGAGGCGTACGTGAGATCGACGGTGGCGATGCGCCGGTCGAACTCATCGAGCATCTTCTCGACGACCTCTGTGGGCGTGGCGCTGGCCTCGATGGTGTACGTGGCCGGGAACAGGAAACCCTCGAGGGAGCCGTTGTGGGCGCGTGCCAGGTACGGGTGCTCGGCGACGAACTGCGATGCACCTTGCGTCATGAGTGCCATCAACTCGTCGGGGGCTAGTCCCGCCCGCGCCGAGAACCGCTCGGCGATCTGACGGGCGGTGAATCCCTCGGGGATCGGCACGTCGATGGTGGCGATGACCGGACCTTCGGCCAGGCGCTCGAGCACCACGTCGTAAGGCATGCCGGTGGCAAGGTCGTAGTCTCCTGGCTTGAGCGACCCGTCGAGGCCCGACTCCCGGGCCCGGTACCGGAACATGAGCGCGTTGTCGATAACGCCAAGGTCGGCCAACATCGAGGCTATGTCCGCCGTCGTGGCACCCTGCTCCACAACCACATGCACCGGCTGCCCGGCCGCGATCCCGGTCTCGGGGTGGTACAGCAGGTAGCGCCCCACTGCGGCGCCCGCAAGCGCAAGGAGCGCAAGCACGACCACGATGCCGAGGAAGAGCCGCCCGCGTCCCTTACGCTTGCGCGCCGTTCGGAGCGATCCTCCTGCCCTGCGGCGACCCGGGTTCCCCTCGGCCCCCGGGCGCGCGCTGCGACGGGACGGCCGAGCGCGACGGACTGGCTTGGCATGCCTGGCGCTCCGGGAGGGCCGCCCCTCCCCGCCCTCGGGGGCGTTCCCGGGAACGCTGGCGGGGGCCTCGACGGGTACCCGCCGCGCCGACCCACGACGCTCCGTACTCCTGGCCTGCTCTCTGCCGCCTCGCTCCCGTGCCATTCGCCACCTCTGTGTCGGCTTCAGACGAAAAGTGTAGCAGCGCCGGGGCCGACGACAAACAGCCGACCTCCTTCACGCCGAATCGTCGAAACGCCCGCGCGACCGCAGCGAGGCGATGCCGGCGACCGGCGGCGGGAGCTACGCGGCCATGATCGCCAGCCCCACCAGCTGCACCACACGACGCGTCATGTCCGCACGCCCCCTGTCCACGTGTTCTCTCCACAGTTCGAGAGCCGTTATGATGCGATTCCTTCCTTCGGCCGTAACCTGCTGATCGGCACGGCGGCGACCCGCGAGCAGGTATGCTGGGTGTCCGTCGTTTGCCGATCCTCATGCCTGACCGCGAGGGAGTCTTCTGCGTGGCGCATCTGCTGGGCTGTGAGAACATCCATCATGAGTACCCGTCGAAGACGCTGCTCGACGCGGTCACTCTGGGCGTGAACGAAGGCGACCGCATCGGTATCGTCGGCGGCAACGGTGACGGCAAATCCACGCTGCTCGCTATCCTGGACGGCTCCCTCACGCCCGATGACGGCCGCGTCACCCGCCGAAGCGGCATGGTGGTCGAGGCACTTCGGCAGGTGGACACGCTTGATGGCAGCCTGAGCGTGCGCGACACCGTGGTAGGCGACACACCCGAGCACGTCTGGGCTTCCGATCCCCGCATCCGCTCGATCATCGAAGGACTGTGCGGTGACGTCGCCTGGGATGGTCGCGTCGGCGACCTCTCCGGTGGCCAGCGCCGAAAGGTCGACCTCGCGCGCGTCCTTGTCGCGCACAGCGACATACTGCTCCTGGATGAGCCCACCAACCACCTCGACATCCGGGCGATCACCTGGCTGGCCGAGCATCTGAAGACCCGCTGGCCGAGGCGCCAGGGCGCGCTGCTGGTGGTCACACACGACCGTTGGTTCCTCGACGAGGTCTGCGCCGAGACGTGGGAGGTCCACGACGGCCAGGTCGACGTCTATCGGGGCGGCTACTCCGAGTACATACTCCAGCGCGTCGAGCGCGAGGAAGCGGCCCGCAGGACCGAGCAGAAGCGTCGAAACCTGTTGCGCAAAGAACTCGCCTGGTTGTCGCGACGCCCGCAGGCGCGCACCACCAAGCCGAAGTTTCGCATCGACGCCGCCCACGCGCTCATCGATGACGAACCACCCGTTCGCGACACACTGGAGCTCAAGCGCAGCGCGATGTCCCGTCTCGGCAAGCAGGTCGTCGACTTGCTCGATGTCACGCAGCGCTTCGGCGGCGACGCCATCATCGATAACGTCACGTGGCACATAGGGCCCGGCGATCGCTTCGGCATCGTAGGCGTGAACGGATCGGGCAAGACGACGCTGCTTCGTCTCGTACAGGGGACGCTGGAACCCACGTCCGGCCACGTCAGGATCGGCCAGACCGTGAAGTTCGCGTACCTTTCGCAGCACCTGACCGAACTCGAGGCTCTCGCCGGCCAGCGCGTGCGCGAGGTGCTCTCGCGGTACAACAGCCGCTACGAGATCGACGGCCGGGAACTCACACCGTCGCAACTGCTCGAGCGGCTCGGCTTCTCAAGTGCGCACCTCTCCACCTACGTGCGCGACCTCTCCGGGGGCCAGAGGCGACGGCTGCAACTGATGCTCATCCTGCTCGACCGCCCCAACGTGCTCATCCTCGATGAGCCCGACAACGACCTCGATACGGACATGCTGACCGCGGTCGAGGGCCTTCTCGATACGTGGCCGGGCACGCTACTGCTCATCACCCACGACCGTCACCTGATGGAGCGTGTCACCGACGATCAGTACGCGGTCCTCGGCGGCAAGGTCCGTCACCTGCCCGGCGGCGTCGACGAGTACCTTCGGCTGCTCGAGAAACGCGACGACAGCGGCTCTCCCGCGCCGAAGGCGGAGCTGGCAGCCCACAAGCCGACAGGCTCCGCACCTCTCGTGTCGCCTTCGGAGAAGCGCCTGCTCAAGAAGGCGCTCGCGTCGATCGAGCGCAAACTCGAGACTGCGGGCATCAAGGCGAATGAGGAGCGCTTGAAGCTGTCGGAGGCCGACCCGTCGGACTACGTCGCGCTTCTGGAGGTGCAGGCGCGCCTGGACGAAGCCGAGCGGCGCATCGCGGAGCTCGAGGACGAGTGGATCGATATCTCGGAGCGGCTGTCCTGAGCGCGGCGAAGGGTCGCCATGTGGACCTCACGACCTGAGTTCTGCTGGCCGACAACACCAACGAGGCACCCCGAAGGGTGCCTCGTCTCATTTGCTGGTCGGACTTCAGACGATGGTGAGATCGACACCCTCGTACTCGTGAATCAAGATGCCGCGCAGTCCGGCGATGTCCTGCCACGGCACTACCGGATGCGCCTCCCGCAGTTCCTTTGGCAGCCGCTTGACCGCCTCGCCGATGACCTCAAGGTTGCGAATAACAGCATCTTGCGCCAGCTCATCACCCGCCCACGCACTCTCGTCCATGCCTGAGACGTAGCG
>JBASOJ010000105.1:0-47464 GCA_049658145.1 Coriobacteriia bacterium | reverse complement strand
GGCATGGGCACCGTGCGCAGGTGCGCTACGCGCTCGAAGTCCGCGAGATCGGCCGCCAGCCACTCGCCGCCCCAGATGGTTCCGTCCGGGCCGTAGCCGGTGCCGTCGAGCGCCACGCCCAGCACGCGGCCGCCGAGGCCGTGCTCGGCGAGCACGCTCGCGATGTGCGCGTGATGGTGCTGCACGGCCATGGCCGGTAGGCCGAGCGAGAGCGCGTGCTTGGTGGAGAGGTACTCGGGGTGGAGGTCGTACGCCACGATCTCCGGCCGCACCCGGAACAGACGCTCGTAGAGCGCGATCGTGCGCTCGAACGCCTCGAGCGTCTCCGCGTTCTCCATATCGCCGATGTGCTGCGAGACGAACGCATGCTCGCCGGTGAGCAGGCAGAACGTGTTCTTCTGCTCGGGGCCGCATGCCAGGATGTCCACGTCGCTCGCATGCGGTGCGACGAGCGGGAACGGCGCATAGCCGCGGGCGCGGCGGATGAACTCGACGCCCACGCCCGGGGTGTGGCGCACGACCGAGTCGTCGTAGCGCGAGTAGATGTCGCGATCGTGCATCAGGAACGCGTCGGCGATGTCGGCGAGCCGGGCGAGCGCCTCGGCGTTGCCGGTGGCGATCGGCTCATCGCTGCGGTTGCCCGAGGTCATCACGAGCGGTCCGCCGAATGCGTCGAGCAGCAGGTGGTGGAGCGGCGTGTACGGCAACATCACGCCGAGCTCGCGCAGGCCGGGTGCGAGGGAGGGGGCGAGCGGGGCCGTCGCGCCGTCCCGGAGTCGCAGCAAGACAATGGGGGCGGCCGGGCCGACGAGCAGCGCCTCCTCCTCGGCCGAGATCTCGCAGAGCGCACGCGCCGCGTCCAGCGACCGCACCATCACCGCGAGCGGCTTGCCCCAGCGGTGCTTGCGCTCGCGAAGCCGCACCACGGCGGTCTCATCGCTCGCATCACACGCCAACTGGAACCCGCCCAGCCCCTTGACCGCGACGATAGCGCCCGAGCCGAGCAGGGCCGCCGCCTCGGCTATGATCGCCGCCGCCCGCTCGCGTTCGGCCGACGGATCGCGATGGGGACGAGGTACTTGCTCTTTCTGAGGATTCCATTCGGTGTCGGTAGGCGGTCCAGCCGGGAGGGCCCCCGGCGAGGACTGTCTGAGCGCCGGACCCTCCCCCGACGGACTGCCGTGGGAGCGATTGAGGTAGAGCCGCGGCCCGCACCTGAAGCACGCGTTCGGCTGTGCATGGAACCGCCGGTTCGCAGGATCGCCGTACTCGGCGGCACATTCGTCGCAGAGCGGGAAGTCGCGCATCGTCGTGAGCGGCCGGTCGTACGGTACGTCTTCGATGATCGTGAACCGCGGCCCGCAGTTGGTGCAGTTGGTGAACGGGTAGCCGAAGCGGCGGTCATCCGGATCGCGCAGCTCGGCGGCGCACGCGTCGCACGTGGCGATGTCGGGGGAGACGAGCGTCATCGCACCCGCGATCGCCTCACTCTCCACGATCACGAACCCCTCGTGCCTCTCGGCATCCACCTCTTCGGCGATCACGTCGGTGACGACCGCCATCGGCGGGGCCTCGTCGCGGATGGCGCGCACGAACGCTTCAACCGCCGCGCTGTCGCCCTCGGCGAGTGCGAAGACGCCGTCGGAGGTGTTCTTCACCCAGCCGCGAATGCCCAGGCGCAGCGCGAGGTTGTAGACGAACGGCCGGAAGCCCACGCCCTGCACGACGCCCGTGACGTGCAGCGATACGGCGCGCACGAGGCTACTTCCCGTGGTAACCGTCGGCGACGAACCGGTTGTTCAGCAGCACGAACAGCTGGTAGCTCTGGTCCAAGAGCTGCATCGCATCGTTGCCCATCGAGGGCTGGAGCGACTCCTTCGCGCCGTTGAACGGTGAGTCGTGGATGAAGGCGTTGCGTGCCTCGCGCATCTGACGCCAGCGGTAGGGGAAGTCACGATAGCCGAGCTCGGCGGCGGCCTCCTCGAACTCCTCGCCGGCGAGCGCGGGGAAGAGCTTGCCGATGCGCGTGCCGATCGCGCGCTGAGTGTCGATCACCATGCGGCGGAGCGGCAGGTCGGCGCCGTGGGCGTCCATGATGCGGTCGAGGATGTCTTCGAGGACGGCCTCGAGGAGTGCCATCACCAGGATGACGACGATCTCATGGTCGCCCTGCTGGTGGTAAGCGCGGACGCGGGCATCAAGCCGGCGGACGCGCTCGGTGGGATAGACACGCCGCTCCATTCCCGATGCGTCGCACTTCGGACAGGGGTGCTCGTGGTCGAGGAACGACGGATCGGCGGTGAGGTACCCGCAGACGGGGCACTCGTAGTACACGGGCGCCTCGTCGCTCTGTGGCGCGAAGACCGTGCGGTGCGGCGGCTGGTAGACCTGCGTGGTGCGATGCTTCTTGTTCATGCGCTGATTGTAGCAGTCAGCGCGATCACGACCGCATCATCCTGACCGCCCACGGCAGCTCCAGCCCGTGCCCGTGAAGCAATGCTTCATCGGCGAGCACTTCGTCACGGGAGCCACAGGCGACGATCCGGCCGCCGTCGAGCACGGCCGCGTCTGCGCAGAGCTCCCAGGCCACGTCCATGTCGTGCGTGGCGATGAGCGCGGTGGTGCCGAGGGAGGCGAGCAGGTCGATCATCTGCCGGCGTGACCGCGGATCGAGGTTCGCGGTGGGCTCGTCGAGTACGAGCACTCGCGGATCCATCACGAGCACTGTCGCAAGGGCGGCCCGCTTGCGCTGACCGAAACTCAGGTGGTGCCCGGGTCGGCTCGCGGCGTCGGCGAGGCCGACCTCGTGGAGCGCCCGGTGTACGCGCTCGTCCGTCTTTTCGGCCGACAGACCCATGTTGAGCGGGCCGAACGCGATGTCCTCGTACAGCGTCGTCATGAAGAGCTGGTCGTCGGGGTCCTGGAAGACCAGCCCGACATCTGAACGGATACCGCGAACCGTGTCATCGGCAACGCTGCGGCCCGTGATGCGCACGTCGCCGCCTGTAGCGCGCAGGATGCCGTTGAGGTGCAGGAGCAGCGTGGACTTCCCCGCGCCATTCGGGCCGAGAAGCGCGAGGGAGCGGCCCTCATGCACGGTCAGGCTCACATCGTGGATCGCCTCGGTGCCGTCGGGATAGCGGTAGCTCACGCTCTCGAGATCGATCAGCGGCAGTGTGGTGTGGTCGCCCATCGTCGCCTTTCAGTAGAGCGCCAGGGCCGCCGCCGAGAGCGCGGCCGTCATGATGAGCAGGACTTCAGCGACGCCGATGCGCGTGATGCTGGTCGCGGGCAGCGTGCCCGTGTAGCCGCGCGCGAGCATCGCGGCGTACACGCGCTCCCCACGCTCGTAGGACCGTACGAACAGGTTGCCTGCGATGCTGCCGAGCGCGGCCAGCAGGCGTCGGCCGCGCAGGTGGGGTGCGCGGCTGGCGAGTGCGACGCGCAGCGAGTGCAACTGGTCGCCGAGGACACTCACGTAGCGCGCGATGAAGGCGAGCAGCATCACGAAGACACCCGGCACGCCGAGTTTGCGCAGCCCCTGCAGGAGGTCGGCCGTCCGTGTGGTCGCCGCCAGGAGCAGCATGCAGAGCGCCGAAAGCCAGGCCTTGCTGATGATGCCCCAGGTGACGAGCCACCCGCCGCCCGACCAGGCAGCCGCGAGCCCGGCGGCGTTCCACGAGCCGCCGCTCGCCTGGAGCGGGGCGAGCAGCGCGATGGTGGCGGCGACCGGGAGGACCGCGAGACTCCTGGCGATCACGCGTCGGAACGGCAGCCGTGCGATCACGGCCACCGCAGCGAGCAGTGCGCAGAGTAGCGCGAACTCGGCGGGTCTCAGTGGCGCGGTGGTCACCACGCCAAGCACCAGTGCGAGCGCCGCGAGAATCTTCGCGCGCGCGTCGAGTGCGTGGATCGGCGATACGATATAGGTGAGTGACTCGAACGAGGTCGGGTGCGTGTGCTGGTGTGGCGGACCTCCGGGGTCCGTCCGGTGATGGTGCGGATGCCGATGTGGCGGCTCCCCGGCATGCTCGTGAGCATGCTGGTGGAAGCCGTCCTCGGTGTGTGAGTATCCGGCCACGGCCTCCTGCTCTCTACCGGGGCTGCCGCGAGCGACGATCGCGCAGCGCGGCCATGAGTGCCCACACGAGCGCCCCGGTGACGATCAGGCCGACGAGTCCCGCGAGCACCCCTGCGAGTGTCTCGTTCGTGATGCCGGGCATGACGTAGTCCGGCATCGCACCGCCTGTCACGGACACCTCCTCGAACGCCGAGCCCAGATGCTCGTACACATACTCGAGTCCGTCGGGGTTCGCCGAGGCCACGAACGACAGCCCGGCAGCCACGACCGCGATGCCGCCCAGCCCGAGCGCCGTCTTGCGCAGCGAACGCGCATCGACGGGGATGCGCGCATCGCGGGCGAGCAGGTCGGGGCGCACCGCGAGCAGGTAGCTGACGAGGCCTGCGGTGATGGCACCCTCGCCGAGTCCGATGAGTGCGTGCCAGAAGCCCATCGCACCGAGCACCGGACCGAGTGGCGCGCGTCCCGAGAGCCACAGCAGGGCTCCGGCGGCGAGTGCGGCGGCAACGCAGGCGGTCCACGCCGCGGCGAATGCGCCCGAGACCTTGAAGGTCCTCGTCTCGCGCACGCGCGTGACCGCACGGTAGATGACGCTGCCCACCAGCGGCCCGATGATGGCCATCGTGAGCATGTTGGCGCCGAGGGCGGTGATGCCGCCGTCGGCGAAGAAGACGGCCTGCACGGTGACCACGGCCGCCATGACGAGCATGGCGGGCCACAGGCCGAGGACGATCGCAGCCGCCGCACCGCCGGCGAAATGGCCGGACGTGCCGCCTGCCACAGGGAAGTTGAGCATCTGCAGCGCGAAGATGAGCGCCGCCATGACCGCCATCATGACGATCGTGCCGTCTGAAAGGCGCCGCCGGACTTTACGGATGGCGTAGGCGAGCACGCCGGCAGATCCCAGCCAGGCGGGTACCCACGTCGTCGCCTGAAGCATGCCGTCAGGAATGTGCACGAGAGGCCTCCCTCATCGAAACCCGGTCGTCTCGTGCGAACCTTCGGAGGAACGCGCTTTCGGCCCTGCGCCGGGCCGGTCGGAGGTGGTGCTAGAGCCGCTCGATCGTCACGTCGTCATCGTCGGTGATGCCGAGGTCGGCCACGGCCGAATCGAGCTTCTCGCGCGCCTCGCCGAGCAGAACAGTCACCTGCGCGAGCTGGGCGCTCGTGGCCGAGCGGCGACCGTGGTCGGCGAGATGGTGGAGCTGCTCGAGGTGCTGCTGCGACAGCGCGAGCGAGTCGTTGATCATTGCCACGGCCAGTTTCATCTGGCCGGTGTTGATGCCGCCTTCACACATGCTGACTCCTTTACGCTCGGGGGGTCCGGTCTGCTAGCGGGCGCTCAGTACCACGGTGTGGTCGAGCAACCGCACCTCCTTGAGCGTGGCCTCCACGGCGCGATGACCGCCGTAGAGGTCGTAAAGCTTGAGGAGTCCATCTTCGGGAACGATCGTCGTCACGTCATCGATCGCCTCGATCTCGGAGCCGTCGGGCCCCTGGATGACCACACGGGCCTCACACATCGCCTACACCTCCTTGCCGATGATGGAAGCCACCGTTGCGATGGCCTCCTCGAGCAGATGGGGAAGCGGGTCCTTCGTGGTCCCGACCAGGTCGAGCCTGGGATTCGTCAATGGAAGCATAACCTTGCGGGCGGCGCTGAGCGAGAGCGCCTCGGCCATTCCGGGCGTGACCTCACCCATCATCGAGTTCGGGATAAGCACCGACAGTGGCCCCACGAGGACGTTCACATCGCGCACCGTGACACGCACGGCGTTCTCGCCCGTGGCGCCCCGGTTGGAGCCGGCCTTCAGCATCGCGGACGTGGCGGTGGAGTTCGTCCCCACGGCGAGAATCTCGACCGACTCGCCGAAGGCGCTGCGCAGCCGCTGCACGATCTCCTGACCGATGCGGCCGCCCATCCCATCTACGACCATGATGCGGGAGGTCACGCGTGTCTCCGGATCATTCGTGGCTTAGAGCCAGTCCGAGAGCTCGTCGGCGAGGCGCTTCTTCGGCATCGCACCCACGAGCTTCTTCACGACCTCGCCGTTGTTGAAGACGAGCAGCGTCGGGATGGAGAGCACGTCGAACTTCGTCGCGGTGGCGGGGTTCTCATCGACGTTGAGCTTCGCGATGGTGATCGCGGGATACTCGGTGGCCATCTCCTCGAGCACCGGTTCCATCATGCGGCAGGGGCCGCACCAGGGGGCCCAGAAGTCGAGCACGACCGGCTTGTCGCTTGCCACGACATCGGCCTCGAAGCTTGCATCGGTCACGTGCTTCAGCGTCTCGCTCATCGCGTGCTCCTTTCGCGCCCCGCCGGCTCTAGCCGATCTGGCACAGACGATCGTCGATGTACCGCAGCGCCTCGAACGCCGCCGAGGCTCCGCCGGATGCCGCCGTGATGACCTGCTTGAGGTCCGACACGGTCACGTCACCCGCCGCGTACAGCCCAGGGTACGATGTGAGGCCGCTCGGGTCTATCTTCACGTATCCGTTCCCGTCCAGGTCGCAGAGGTCACGCACGAGGTCGCTCTTCGGCTCCACGCCGACGAAGATGAAGACGCCGTCGAGGGGGAGGAACTCGTCCGGTTCGCCGTTGGTCGCCCGGAGTACGAGGCCGCTGACCTTACCGTCGGCCCCCTTGACCTCCACCGGCACGCGGCTCCACTTGAGCTCGATCTTCTCGTTGTCGAAGCAGCGCTCCTGGATGCACTTGGTGGCCCGCAACTCGTCACGCCGGTGGATGATGTACACCTTCGCGGCGAACTTGGTGAGGAACATGGCCTCTTCGACCGCTGCGTCGCCGCCGCCGATCACCGCGACGGTCTTGTCGCGGAAGAGCGCCCCGTCACACGTGGCGCACCAGGAGACGCCGCGTCCGGTGAACTCGGCCTCGCCGGGCACGCCGAGCTTGCGCGGCACCGCTCCGGTGGCGAGGATCACGGCCTTGGCGAGCACCTGTTGCCCCTCCGAGTCCGTCAGCACGAAGTCCAGGTCGCTCGGCTCGATCCTCTCGACCGAGGCGAAGGTGCGGAATTCCGCGCCGAAGCGATCAGCCTGGCGGTACATGAGGTCGCCGAGTTCGGAGCCCGATATGCCGTCCGGGAACGCCGGGTAGTTCTCCACATGATCGGTCGTGACGATCTGGCCGCCGGGCAGTGCCGTCTCGAAGACGACGGTCTTCGCTCGCGCGCGGGCCGCGTACAGTGCGGCCGTCATGCCCGCGGGACCGCCACCCACGATCGCGATGTCGATGGTCTCCACTAGATGGTCGCCTCCGTCGGCATGTAGGTCTCCGGAACGTCGATAGTGACCCCGGCTTCTGCGGCCTCCTGCTTGATGGCCTTGAGGTTGTCACGGGCGTTGGTGTCGATGATCGTGTCGTGCGGGTCGCTCGTATCGTGCAGCAGGTCGACCACGGTCATGAATTGGCGCGAGGCCGCCTGATAGTCTGATCTTCCGCGCCAGTAGAACACGCCGAGATTGAAGCTCGCGTTCACGTGCTCCGGGTTCGACTGGATGACCTGGGAGGCCTCCTGGATCGCCCGGTCGGTCTCACCGATATAGAAGTACAGGACCGCCATGTCGGTGCGGACATCCCCGTTGTCGGGCTCGGAGCGCAGGTAGGTCGTGTAGTACTCGATGCCCTTGCGGGCGTATGCGGCTCCGCCCGTCTGCTCGTGGATCGCGTAGTACGCGTTGGCGACCTGGAGGGTGGCGTCAAGGTCCGACGGCGTGCGCTGGAGGGTGGTCAGGCCGTCGAGCAGCGCGCGCTGATCGTCCGACAGCATGTCGCGGAACTCGGTCGGCACGCTGGCGGAGCCGCCGTTCCCGCCCGTGATCCGCGAGGTGTAGAGAGACAACGCGAGCACGCCGGCGAATACCGCGAGCGCGATCGCCAGGATGGTGATCGGGGTCTTGTACCGCTGGAACCAGCGGACGGTCCGTTTGCCCAGACCGGCATCGATCTCAGAACGCCGCTCCACCCTGATGCCGTACGTCTGTGCCTTGAGCAGCATGTTCAGGTCGTTCGTGACGAGTGTGAGCCCCTCGCATCCCTCGGCGCAGGCCTGATAGGCCGTGGCGAGGATGCGGTCGTCGGCGTTGCGTGTGGCGAGGCCCTCCGGAAGCGTGACATCACCGGCGAGAGGAACCACGCGGATCGTCCCGCCGTCGGGCAGCGTCACGCCTTCGATGAGGCTCCCGTTCTCGGAGAACTCGAAGAGCATACGGCTGACCTCGCGGCCACGGAACCTGAGGTCCGGATCGACACGCGACACTTTCAGTTTGTCGATCTCACCGAGAACGGTCTCGGGGATGATCACGTCCGAGTCTGGATACGCGAGCAACACGCCCGGGTCGGACAGCAGCACGTTGGTGTCGAGGACTACGGTGCGCATCTGGTCTACCTCACTTGTCCCGAGACGCCCGTGGCGTGTCGTGGGAGTCCTCTAGCATAGTATCAGCAACGGGGCTGCCCACCTTGCGCCTGATGATCACGAGCAGCACGGCGAGCACCGCGACCACCATGAGGATGGTGGCGAGACGATCGATGTAGGACGCTCGCACCCCTACCGCGGCCTCGGTAACGGTCATGTCGCCAGCACGGACGGATATGGCGATCTCATCCGAGAGCGCGTTACCGAGGTCGACCGGCAGCGTGAGGAAGTTCTGTGTCGGCTGAGCCACGATCTCCTGCGCGCCCACCGTGGACTGTCTCGTTCCCGATGCGGCGAGCAGTGTGAGGTTCAGCTGCTTGCCGGTGTCGTTGATCAGCGTGAGGGGGAGCTCGCCGTTGGTGCCGGACAGGGTCACGTCCTCGGCCTCCAGACGGATGAGGGCGAACTGGGCGGTAACGTACTCCAGCGCTTCCGCCGACCGGGCGAGTCCCTGCGTCCGGCCCGAAGCGCGGCTCCCCTCCGAGGTGATCAGCGAGCTCTCTGCCGCAAGGAGTGCCCGGACTGCGGCGGTCGCGTCCGGGTCATCGGGGCCTGCGGCCCGGGCATAGGCGAGCGCCGCTGACCTGCCCGCGACGATCTCGTTCCAGTACTCGACATCGTCGGGCTCACCCGAACGTTTCGCGATCGACGCGGGCTCCCGATCGCTCGCGCGCGTGAGCGAACCGGCTTCGCGCGCTCGCAGCCAGGAGGCGTCGCCGAGCCAGTCGACCACATGGCGGACGTCCTCGGTGGTGTGGGGCGAGCCGGGTCCGACCTCGAGCAGCACCACCACGGTACCGCCGTCGAGTTGCTCGAACAGGGCATCGTAGAACGCGTCGGGCCCTTCCAGGGCGCCGGCCGCCGCCGCGTCGTTCACGACGAGAACCTTCGTGTCTGTGCCGTCGACCGTGTAGCACCCGGGTGTGGCGGCCGCATCCGGTGAGCGAAGAGAGCCTTCGTGCGCGAGCACGCACGCCGCTCCGCGTTCGCCCGCGGAGACCAGCCCCTCGGCCGAGAGGTGCTCGCCGAGGTAGGCGACACCCGATCCAGACGTGTCGAGGAGCGTCAGCGCGCTCACCGTGTCGGTCTGACGCCAGTGAAGATCGAGATCCGGACTCCCGCCGATGCTGCTCAGGTCGGCCAGGTCGGGCAGCCCGTAGGGCACATCGATCAGCTCGATCGTCCCGGTCTCGACCGCGCTGCGCAGCGAATCGAGCATCCGCGCATAGCGCACGGGCGTCTCATCGGAGGCGGGGACGACGATGCCGGCGGTCGTCTCGTAGCCGGCCGCGACGCGAGCAAGCTGCTCGATGAGGATCGGTGGCAGGGCAAGCGCGATCGGGGGGCCGTCGTTCGCGAGTTGCGCGAGGAAGGCGAGGTCGTCGCGCAGTCGCGTGTCCGCCGCGGGGTCGCCCGCGAAGGTGCCGGCCATCGTCACGTACGGCACGCCTGTGGGCGCCACCACGACCGCCACCGGCAGCGCATCGGTCTCAGGGTCCACCACGAGCAGCCGACTCGACACGTTCGCGGGATCGACGTCGGTCGCGAGTATCCGGACTTCGATGGGGTACCGGCCCTGCTTGAGCCCGAGCTCGGCCATGTCGTGTTCGTACGAGATGACGTGCGAGCCCGCGGGCAGTCCCGAGTGCACCTCGGTCTTCTGGTACACGAGCTTGCCCGATGGACTGCGCAGGCGCACGCGAACCTCGAGATACTCCAGAGGTGCGGCGACGGCAACGCTGACGTTCAGACGAAACGTGCCGTCGAGTGCGATCGACGGGGTCGGCTGGCTGACTTCGGCTGTCACTGACTGCGTGTGCACAAGAGCCGTTCCGGCGGTCTCCGCCGCGGCGTGCGCATGCAGGGGGATGAAGCCCACGAGGAGCGTCAGGGCGAGCAGTATGCGCGCGGCCGAGCGATGAGGGTATGAACGCATCCGGACATCCGATCCGCTGTCCCGGCATCCGCGGGAGCGGCAGGAGGCTTCGTGTACGATGGAGAAGTACCAGCGAGATTATCACACGACCCGCGCGTGTTCTTGTAGACGGGAGGTACGGCGAGATGTCGACCAAAGACGAGCGCACTCAGATTCCCGAGGTGCTGCCGCTCATACCGCTGCGCGATCTGATCCTGTTCCCAAACCTGGTCGTCCCGCTGTTCGTGGGTCGCGAGCGCTCGATCAGCGCGCTTGAGCAGTCGATGCGCACCGATCACCTGGTGGCGCTCGTGACGCAGCATGCGGCCGAGACGCAGGATCCCGGACCGGATGAGATATACGAGGTCGGCTGCGTGGTGACGGTACTCCAGGAGCTCAAGCTGCCCGATGGCACCGCCAAGGCGCTCGTCGAGGGCATCCAGCGGATCCGTATTCTCGAGTACCTGGCCACCGACCCCTATCTGTCCGTGCGCATCGAGGTCATCGACGAGCCCGAGAAGGCGGATCTCGAAGCCCAGGCGCTCATGCGCAACCTTCTCGCCGACTTCGAGAGTGCATCGCACCTCGGCAAGCCGATCCCGCATGAGGTGCTGATGGCCGCCACGGCGATCGAGGAGCCCGGGCGGCTGGCCGACTTCGTCACCTTCCACCTCGCGCTCAAGGTGGAGGAGAAGCAGGAGATCCTCGAAGCGCTCGACCCCAAAGAGCGGCTGCGCAAGACGTCCGAGTTCCTTCGCAAGGAACTCGAGATCCTCGAACTCGGCTCGAAGATCCAGAACCGTGTGAAGGAGTCGATGTCCAAGAGCCAGCGCGAGTACTTCCTGCGTGAGCAGCTCAAGGCGATCCAGCAGGAGCTCGGCCAGTTCGATGAGATGCAGGCCGAGGTCGACGAGTACAAGGACAAGATCGAGCAGGCGGGGATGCCCGAGCAGGTCGCCGAGAAGGCGCTCAAGGAGCTCGGCCGGCTGGAGAAGATGCCGCAGGCGGCCGCCGAGACGGCGGTCATCAGGACGTATCTCGACTGGTTGGTGGGCCTGCCCTGGCAGCACTCTGATGAGGAGAAGCTCGATCTGCTTGAGGCGCAGGAGATCCTCGACGAGGACCACTACGGCCTCGAGAAGGTGAAGGAGCGTGTGCTGGAGTACCTCGCGGTGCACAAGCTCACCGACCATATGCGCGGCCCGATCCTGTGCTTTGTCGGACCTCCTGGTGTGGGCAAGACGTCGATAGGGAAGTCGATCGCCCGTGCGCTGAATCGCCGGTTCATCCGCGTGTCGCTCGGCGGGGTGCACGACGAGGCGGAGATTCGCGGTCACCGGCGCACGTACGTGGGCGCGCTGCCCGGACGGATCATCCAGTCCATCAGTCAGGCAGGCACGAACAACCCGGTCTTCATGATGGATGAGATCGACAAGGTCGGTGCTGACTTCCGCGGCGATCCCACGTCTGCGCTCCTCGAGGTACTCGATCCCGAGCAGAACAACTCGTTCCAGGACCACTACCTCGAGGCGCCGTTCGATCTCTCGGACGTCATGTTCATCACCACGGCGAACCTGCTCGACCCCATCCCGCCGGCGCTCAAGGACCGCATGGAGGTCATCCACTTCCCGGGCTACACCGAGGACGAGAAGCTGCATATCGCGCGCAAGTACTTGATCCCGAAGCAGTTGAAGGAGCACGGACTCAAGCCCTCGCTGCTCAGCATCAGTGACAGCGCGATCCGCGAGATCGTCCGGAGGCACACGCGTGAGGCCGGCGTCCGCAACCTGGAGCGCCAGATCGCGACGATCTGCCGTCAGGTCGCGCGCAAGGTCGTGGAGGGCCAGGTCGGCAAGACGTCGGTCACAGGCAAGACGATCCACGATTATCTTGGGCCCGCGAAGTTCACCTTCGGCTTGGCCGAGAAGAAGAACGAGGTCGGCGTCGCGACCGGTCTCGTTTGGACCGAGGCAGGCGGCGACGTCATCTTCATCGAGGCCACCAAGATGAAGGGGAAGGGCGTGCTCACGCTCACCGGCCAACTCGGGGACGTCATGCGCGAGTCTGCTCAGGCCGCCGTCAGCTGGATCAGGGCCAACGCCGCCGACCTCGGCATCGATGCCGAGTTCGCCGAGCAGTTCGACCTGCACATCCACGTTCCGGCTGCGGCCATCCCGAAGGACGGGCCGTCCGCCGGGATCACGATGGCGGCGGCACTTGCCTCGGTGCTCACCGGGCGCAAGGTGCGACGCGAAGTAGCGATGACGGGTGAGATCACGCTGCGAGGCCGGGTGCTGCCCATCGGCGGGCTCAAGGAGAAACTCCTGGCAGCCCATCGCGCGGGCATCAAGACCGTGTTGATTCCGAAGGAGAACGTGCGCGACCTCGAGCTCGTGCCCGGTCACGTTCGGACCGAGATGGAGATCGTCGCCGTCGAGAACATGGGCGAAGTGCTCGAGCGGGCATTCGTCGGCGGGCGCGCGTAGGCCATCGCGCGGGAATTCGAGCGGTGTAGCGGACTTCCGTGTGCCCTGAAGTGACCGTTCATCTGTAGAATCAAGCCTTTCGGCACCATGCTCTGTGATGCAGATTACAGACCGAGCAAGGTGGGGAGGAAGTCTTGCACGGTAACTGTCGCAGTTGACAACCGAAGGTAAGGCTCGAAAGAGGGAGACGCGGATACGTCGGACATATCCACGGTCACCGGAGTCCGACGTGGAGCCAATGGTGAGACCGACCCAACCAAGGGCCGGTCTTGTTGTTTTCTGCGATGTCTTCACATAGCTGCCCTCGGGCAGCGGGGAGGTGCTAACAATGTCGAACACACTGTGGCGAAAGGCACGGGGAGGAACGTCCGGCGCCCGGATCTTTGCGGCGTACGTGGCGCTCGTGCTGGTCGTATCGATGGTGGGCCCCGGGCTCGCCGTCTATGCGGCTGAAGGAGAGACAGAGGTACTGGACAAGCCGGAACCTGCGATAGAAGCGCCGGTAGAGCCTGTACCGGCCGAACCCGCAGAGGAGGCGCCGGTCGTCGAGACTCCCGTCGAGCCCTCGGTGGTAAGCGATCCCGTGACACCCGAGCCAGTGGTGGCAGCCGTTGTGGCCGCGGTCGTAGCGCCGTCGGCACTCAGCGCGGACCCCAGTGATCTTGGCGTGGTTCCCACCACCGTCGGCGGCAATCCCGCGCTGTGCGTTGGCGGGCTCCGTGTCGATCCGGGCACCTCGGGAACGTACGCCATTCCCGGACACCCCGGGATGTTCGTGACGGTCGTTGTCACCTCGACCGACGATGGTCCGGTGTTCAGCTTCGATAGTGACGTCCCGGTCACGCGCGTCGTTGCCAAGGGTGGCAGCGAGGGTGCGAACGTCTACGTCTATGACCCTGCGGTCAACGCGGACGGCAGCCTCCACACGCCGGTCAACCCGAGCGGCGACTATGCGGGAATCAGCCACATCGACTTCTGTTTCGGTGAGATCCAGGAGCCCGAGACTGGCGACCTGCTCATCCACAAGTTCCTTGATGCGAACGATAACGGTGTGTACGACGACGGCGAAGAGATGCTCGAGGACTGGGAGTTCACCGTCACACTCGAGACCCCGCCGATCGGCGATGTGGGCGCGTCCGCGATCATGCTGATCGGCCAGGACGTCACCGACGCCGACGGTGAGTTGCTGTTCACCGGTCTCGACCCGGATCACTACACGGTCCGCGAGACGCTGCAGTCCGGCTGGGTCAGCACCACGTCGCTCACGCAGTTTGCGGACGTCGTGGCCGGCGAGACCGCCGAGCTCTGGTTCGGCAACATTCGTGAAGAGCTGCCGCCCGAGACAGGCGGCCTGCTCATCCACAAGTTCCTCGATGCGAACGAGAACGGTGAGTACGACGACGGCGAAGAGATGCTCGAGGACTGGGAGTTCACCGTCACGCTCGAGACCCCGCCGGTCGAGGAGCAGCCAAACGCATCGGCTGCGATGTTCGCCGGCAGCGGATTCACCGATGAAGACGGCGAGCTGCTCTTCGAAGGGCTGGAGCCGAACGAGTACACGGTCCGTGAGACGCTGAAGTCGGGGTGGACCAACACTACGCCGCTGACGCAGATCGCGGTCGTCTCCGACGGTGAGACCGCCGAACTCTGGTTCGGTAACGTCGAGGAGTTCCTGCCGTTCACCGAGCTCGATCTGGCAATCACGAAGGTGGCCGATGACCACAGCGTGGTCGAGGGCCAGATTGTGAAGTACACGCTTACCTACTGGAACAACGGCGATCTTGCCGCTGAGAACTACACGATCGTGGACGACTACGACGAGCGCTACCTGTCGATCGTCGATGCCAGCGGTGGCGTCGTCTCGGGTGGGAAGATCACCTGGACGCTCGCCGGGCCGCTTGCCAAGGCCGACGGTATGAAGACCATCACCTACACGGCGAAGGTCATCACCGACATGCCGGACAAGACCACGAACATCGACAACATCGTCGTCATCAGCCATCCTCGCGATACCGATCCGACTAACAACACCGATAACGAGCGCGTGGTGTACACCTGGAGCGAGGCGTTCCTGCCGTTCACCGGTGGCGACTACACGCTCCTGATCGGATTCGCCGTGGCCGCGATGGCACTCGGACTGCTATTGAGGCTGCGGACGGATAGCGCAGCATAGCGTGTGTGCTCTCCGATCCGACCGGACCGCACACAGGGGTCGCTAGGCTGTTGGGAGGCGCACCTGCGAGAGCAGGTGCGCCTCCTGCTCGATTACAGGACTAAAGCACGTCCGCGACACGGGCGTGCCGTTCGTCGCTGAAATGCGCCGTACATCACGCTCAAATGTGCCGTATATCACAACTCTCGTGCATTGAGGCGATCGCGCCTCTACAGTGGGCATATCACGAGCGACAAGTGGGGCGTCGTTTGATAACCAGGAGTTGCCCTAAGGGAAGCGCGGATACGTCGGAAATATCCACGGTCACCGGAGTCCGACGAGGAGCTAGTGGTGAGACCGGCCCAGTCAAGGGGTCGGTCTCTTTGTCTTGTGCCGGTTGTGTAGGCTCGATCGTCGGGTCGGAGCGAAGGGGGTCGTGGGAACATGAAGGCTCAAGGTAGACGGTTGAAAGGCACGGATCGCAGTCGCCGCGTATTCGCGACATACATGTTGGTCGTGTTCACGATCGCCATGACGGCCCAGGGTGTTGCCGCTCCGCCTCAAGCCAAGGACAAGGCCCCGAAACCGAAAGCGTCGGTCTCAGCACCGGTCGCATCCGAACCTGTTGCGGAGGCATCGGCCTCCCCGAAGAAGGCCACGCCAAAGAGTGCGCCGCTGCCGGAACCGGTCGCGGTGCCCGCACCCGCACCTGCACCTGCGTCCACGCCCGCTGCTCCGGTGCCGGTCACAGCCGCTACGATCATCGCCCCGTCCGCTGCGGTGACCCCGGTGCTTGTTCCGGGCAACCCGTCGTTGGGTGATGGCGGCATCAGGATCGACCCACCGGCTAGCGGTACCTACCACTATGACGACGTGAAGGAAGTCAACGAGCCAGGGGTACCCGACGACTTCGTTCTCACGATCACTGTCGCCCCCAACGGTTTGACGTTCAGCTTCACCTGCAACTATCCGATCACCGAGGTCATCGTCAAAGGCGGTCCGGACGCGTACAGCTACCGGTACCCCTCCGGCACCTACGGGGACAGCGGCCTCGTGTCTCCCGTGATGGACAATGGTTCGACGCCGGCGCTCAGCCACATGCTCTTCTACTTCGGGGCCGAGCCGCAGCAGGTGCACATAATCGCCACCAAGTTCCACGATGATGGCGGGAGCGCGCCGAGCGGCATCGAGAGCAATGGCATCTTCGAGGGCGGCGAGGACTGGCTCGGGGGGTTCGTCTTCCAGCTGTACAGCGGCCCTGGCGCGGACGGACCGTGGACATACGTCGAGTCCGCAACGAGCGTGCTGCCGAACGGCCAGGCAGATTTCGGCATGCATCCCTTCGGCTGGTACAAGATCGTGGAAGTGTTGACGACCGACCAGCTGGCTGCCGGGTGGTACTGCACCACGAGCGGCGGCGTGAAGGTGTTCGAGACCACCGGTGAGTACAATGCCGGGCTGTGGTTCGGCAACCTCCAGGAAGAGGAAGACGATCCCGAGCCCGGTGACCTCGAGGTGTACAAGTACCTCGATGACAACGAGAACGCCGAGTACGACACCGGAGAGCAGCTGCTTGAAGGCTGGCAGTTCACGCTCTACGACAGCGAAGACAACGTCGTGGGCAGCGGTGCCACGGACGCCACAGGGAAGCTTGTCTTCACGGGCCTGGAGCCTGGTGCCTACCACGCGACCGAGACGCTCAAGCCCGGCTGGGACAACACGACCCCCCTCACGCAGTACATGACGGTCCTCAGCGGGGTGACCGTCGCGTCTGAAGCCGATGTTCCCGTTGCCGCCCTGCGGTTCGGCAACGTTCCCGACAGGGGCGACCTGATCGTCTACAAGTACCTCGACGCGAACAAGAACGCCGAGTACGACGACGGCGAGGAGATGCTCGGGGACTGGCAGTTCGCGCTCACGCAGGAGACTCCGCCGCTTGGCCCTGTCTTCGTGGGTCCATCGACGTTCGCACTGTTGCGCCTGGGCGTGACCGACGCGGACGGCGAGCTTCTGTTCTCCGATCTCGCGCCGGGCGACTACGCCGTGACGGAGACGCTGCAGGACGGCTGGAGGAACACCACGCCGCTGAAGCAGTTCGTCGAGGTCGGGGACGACGGTACGGCTGAGGTCTGGTTCGGCAATGTCCCGGACTCCAACGAACCCGAGACCGGTGATCTGGTCATCCACAAGTATCTCGATGAGAACCGGAACGGGCAGTACGACGATGAGGAGATGCTCGAGGGATGGGAGTTCACCGTCGTCAATCCGGCCGACGTGATCCTCCCCGACCAGATCGGGGCATCGGTGGCGCTCATCGGTTCGGGCATGACGGGTGCCGATGGAACGCTCACGTTCAACGGCCTGACTCCGGGCGAGCTCGACGTGACCGAGACACCGAAGGAAGGCTGGGACTGCACGACCGGTCTCACCCGTGAGGTTCAGATAGTCGCCGGGCAGACAACGCACGTGTGGTACGGCAACGCGGAGGATTTCCTGCCGTTCACCGAACTCGATCTTGCCATCACAAAGGTGGCCGATGACCACACCGTCAACGAGGGCCAGCTCGTGACCTACACCCTCACGTACTGGAACCTCATGTCCGAAGAGGATGCCTACGACTACACCATCGTCGATGACTTCGACGAGCGGTATCTGGCCATCGTCAACGCTGGCGGCGGAACCGTTTCGGGCGGCAAGATCACATGGGGGTTCGCAGGCCCGCTCTCGATGGCGATGGGCAAGCAGACGATCACCTACACCGCGCGGGTCATCGCGGACATGCCTGACAAGACCACGAACATCGACAACGCCGTTGTCATCGATGACGACCGCGACTTCAATCCCGATAACAACCGGGACGATGAGCGCGTGATCTACACTCCGGACGATCCGGGCGACCCGGACGACCCGTTCCTGCCGTTCACCGGCGGCGACTACTGGATGCTGCTCGTGTCGGCGGCCACAGCGGTCGGGATCGGCCTCGTCCTCCGGAGCGGCCCGAAGCGGGCCGCGTAAGACTGAGAGGTGGCGGTCGCCTTGATCCCGAGGCGGTCCGCTCGAGGGGGAACGGGGCGTATCCGCGCAGGCGGATGCGCCCCTCCTTCATGTCCGGACCGCGCCGGTCGGGTCACGCCGACCCTGCCCGCAGACAAGATGAGACCCCGGGGAGGGAGTCGGCCGGGGTCTCATCGGGGCGACGCTTGGTGGGACTCAGTTCGGGGGAACGTTCTCGCCCCAGTCGATGACGCCGTTGTCGCGCCAGTCGATGATGTGCCAGATCTCGTGGCCGATGATGCGGCTGAGGCTTGCGGTGTGCGTCGCGCTGATCACGATGCGTCCCGACTTGTAGTACGCCACTGCCTGGTAGCCGCTCGCATCGCCGATGGTCACTGACGAGCCAGCGAGGATCGGGTACTTGGCGATGTAGCCGGCAAGGATCGATTGCGCCTGGGCGAGCTCGTCGCCGCTGGGAGCCGGGGCCGCCGCAGTCGTGCCGGTGCTGGTGGTGACCCTGCGGGTCGTGGTACGGGTGGCCACCACAGGCTGGATCGTGGTGGCGGTGCGCGCCCGGGCGGTGAGGTTCGCGGCGAGCGGCTGCTCGGTCGAAGCCGCAAGTTTGCTCGCTGCGGTGCTCTCGGCGAGCTGGCTGCGGAAGACCGGCGACGTCGCGGCCGCCTGGGCGGTCACGACGTTCGGCACCACAGCCGCGACGATGGTGAGTGTGATTGCGGCAACCATGGTGGTCGCTGCGAAGCGGAGTTTGCTGCTCCTGCTCCAGGTGGTCTTGCGTGCCATTTCGGATCGCCCCTTGTCCGAGTCCTCTCGCACATCGGCCCGACTCATCCCTAAAGACCGGGAGGTCGGGCCGCTGTTACGCTGGCTTGGACCTTCGGCAATCCGGCTGTCATGGGAAGCCAAGGCTTCCTGTAGACCCGTGACTTTGCGAAGCTGGCCTTTCGGCCAACCGTGCCTTTTCGGGAGCGTTCCGATGTTCGCTTTTCAATCACCTACACTGTTCTTATCGGCACGGGGCCATGGTACTTGAGTACCGTTTGTGGGATTCGTCACAGGTCTTCTGTGCCGCAGGTCACACCCTGAGCACGAGAGAGGGGCCACGTGAAGGGCCGGTCTCGGTGGATGCGGGCAACGAGCAACCTGATGTTCGGCATGGCGCTCGGTCTGCTCTCCTATTACGCGCTGACGACGCTGCTTGCGTGGGCATCGCAGGAGGAGCTGCGCGCCGAGAATGCCGACGTCGTCGCCTTCGTGGTCGATGATCCCGAGGTGATCGAGACGGAGTCCGGCACGGCGTTCGACTTCACGGGGTGGCCCGGCGAGGACCAGGCGTTCTGGGCCACGCTACCCGAGGGGGAGGCGTTCGGCAGGATCGTCATCGCTGACATCGGTGTCGACACGATCGTGATGAAGGGTGTGCAGCCGGCCGACCTGCGTCGAGGTCCGGGATGGATCGACTGGAGCGATCTGCCGGGACCCACGGGTACGTGCGGGATCTCGGGGCACCGGACGACGTACGGCGCCCCCTTTCGGCGCATCGACGAACTCGCGCCTGGTGATACCATCGACCTGTACTCTCCGTATCGCCGCTACCGGTATGAAGTGACGCGCACGCTGGTGGTCACGCCCGACCAGGTGGAAGTGGTGGCGTCCACGGAGCCGCCGACGCTGACGCTCACCGCGTGCCACCCGCCGTTCAGTGCCCGTTTCCGCATCGCCGTGCAGGCGGACCTCGTCGAAGTGCGCAGGATCGACACCATCGAACAGTGAGGAGCAGCAATGCGAGTGGTTGTGACGGGAGGCGCGGGCTTCATCGGCAGCAGCCTCGTCTACGCGCTCATCAGCGGAGGCTCGGAGGTCTCGATCATCGATGACCTGTCCACCGGCTCGATGGACAACGTGCACCCCGCGGCCGGATTCCGCACGCTCGACATCACCGGTCCCGGCCTCGCCGAGGCCGTCGCGGTGGCGCGGCCCGAGGTGGTCGTGCATCTGGCCGCCCAGGTGAGCGTGCCCGTCTCGATAGCCGATCCGGAGCTGGATCGCCGGATCAACGTCGACGGGACGCGCGCGGTGGCGGAGGCCGCGGTTGCCGCGGGCGCGCGCCGCGTGCTGTTCGCCTCCTCCGCCGCTGTCTACGGCGATCCCGCCGAGCTTCCGCTCACCGAGGAGTCGCCGACGTCGCCCGCAGTCCCCTACGGACACTCCAAGCTGGCCGCCGAAGGCGTGCTGGCCGAGGTGCTTCGGCCGGCCGGGGTCGACTTCGCCTGCCTTCGTTTCGCGAACGTCTACGGGCCGCGACAGAAGGCGGAGGGCGAGGGCGGCGTGGTTGCGCAGTTCGCCTCGCGCATGGCCCGGCGCGAGTCGCCCACCATCTTCGGCTCGGGCACCCAGACGCGTGACTTCATCTTCGTGGCCGATGTGGTGAACGCGTGCGTGCTCGCCGCGGAGTTCAAGGGTGCGCTGGCGCTGCCCGGCGCGAACGGGCCGGCCTACAACGTCTCAACCGGCCGCGCCACACCGGTGAACATGCTGGCCGAGGGGCTGCGCGTGACCATGCGCTACCCGGGCACCATCGACCATGCGGACGCCCGCGCGGGTGATGTCGAGGAGAGTGTGCTCTCTGCGGACAAAGCCGCCCGCGTCTTCGGCTGGCACGCTGCCGTGGAGCTGCAGACAGGCCTCGGCGGCACGGCCGCATGGTTCATGCAGCAGCGATGACCGGGCCGGTCGAAACGTCGCCCGAGGCCGCCCGCATCGACGCCCTGTACCGCGCGAAGGCGCGTGCCGAGGTGGCTGCGGCCGAGGCGCTGATCGCGGGCGCGGGTGTGGTCCGCGGCCAGGGGGACCTGCTCGCTGACGTCCTGCTCGTGAAGGGCGATCCGGGCCCGGGAGACACCGCGAAGAAGCGCGCACTCGCCGGTGATGATGGGGTTGCGATCGGTCGTGCGCTCGACGCGCTGGGGGTCTCCTCGGCTCGCTTCGCGCTGTGCACGCGCGTGGGGCGCAGGGGCGCCGAGAGGATCGAGCGAGTGCGGATGATGACCGAGGCGATCGATCCGCGCACGGTGGTGCTCCTGGACGCCCACGCAGCCGAGGACTTCGCGGCTGCTTTCGGGTGTCCGAAGCCGGTGCCGGGTGAGCTGACACGTGTTCTCGGCCGGGAGATCGTCGCGGTCGACGGCTTCGAGGCGTCGCTCGCGGATGAGGGTCGCAAGCGGCGCGCCTGGCGCCAGCTCAAGGCGCTGGGCCGGGGCTGAGAGAACGCAAGACGGGCGCCTCGTGGGCGCCCGTTCGGTGGTTCTTCCGAGTGGAAGGTCCTAGTCCTCTTCGATCTCCGTGATCGCGCCCATAGGGCACTCCTCCATGCAGGTGCCACAGCCCGTGCAGTCGTCCTCGTTCACCGGCTGAGCGACGTCACCCACGAGCTCGAGCACGTCCTCCGGGCACGCGTCGCAGCAGATTCCGCAGCCTGAGCACTCGTCCTCGTCGATGATAGGTCGGGGCATGGAACTCTCCTTCAGGTCTCGCACCGGCCTTACGGGCGGCGGCGGGTGTGTCGCGGCGGATGATACCGAGCGCACGGCTCCGTGTAAAGGGCGTGAGACGGTGGGTGTCATCAACCGGCCGGAGGCGGGTATATCAACACGGTGGATTCAGATAACTTGACAATACGACACTCAGATTTTAGACTCGTTACGGCTGCAGTGTGATCTTCGCACCTGCGGCTGCCACATCTCGTGAACAAGTCGCCCCGACACGACCGGGGAGGATTCCGAAAGGAGCACTACTCATGGGCAAGATCATCGGTATCGACCTGGGTACGACCAACTCGGCGGTCGCGGTCCTCGAGGGCGGCGAGCCCACGATCATCGTGAACGCCGAAGGTGACCGCACCACGCCATCGGTCGTCGCGTTCCGCAAGGACGGCGAGCGCATCGTCGGCAAGTCGGCGAAGAACCAGGCGATCACCAATCCCGAGAACACGATCACGTCAATCAAGCGCTTCATCGGCCGCAAGTTCGAGGAGACCTCCTCGGAACGCGGCACGATCGCCTACAACGTCTCCAAGGGCAAGGACGGCCGGTCGGTCGTGGACATCGAGGGCAAGCACTACACGCCGGAGGAGATCTCGGCGATGGTGCTGCAGAAGCTCAAGGCCGATGCCGAGGCGTACCTGGGCCAGCCGGTCACCGAAGCGGTCATCACCGTCCCGGCGTATTTCAACGACTCACAGCGTCAGGCCACCAAAGACGCGGGTAAGATCGCTGGCCTCGAGGTCAAGCGCATCATCAACGAGCCCACGGCGGCCGCACTTGCGTACGGTCTCGATAAGGGCCACCAGGACCAGACGGTGCTCGTCTTCGACCTCGGCGGCGGTACGTTCGATGTGTCGGTGCTCGAGATCGGCGAGGGCGTGTTCGAGGTGAAGTCCACCAACGGTGACAACCACCTCGGCGGTGACGACTGGGACCAGCGCGTGATCGATTGGCTGGCTGACAAGTTCAAGTCGGACCACGGTATCGACCTGCGCGCCGACAAGATGGCGCTCCAACGCCTCAAGGAGAAGGCCGAGCAGGCCAAGATGGAGCTCTCCACCACGCAGACCACGCAGATCAACGCACCGTTCATCACGGCGGACGCGTCCGGTCCGAAGCACCTTGACTACACGCTCACGCGTGCCGAGTTCCAGAAGATCACAAGCGATCTGCTGGACCGCACCAAGAAGCCGGTGGAGCAGGCCATCAAGGACGCCGGCATCAAGGCGAGCGAGATCGACGAGGTCATCCTGGTCGGCGGCTCCACGCGTATGCCCGCCGTGCAGGAGCTCGTCAAGGGCATCACGGGCAAGGACCCGCACAAGGGCGTCAACCCGGACGAGGTCGTGGCGGTCGGCGCGGCGATCCAGGGTGGCGTGCTCGGCGGCGACGTGAAGGACATCCTCCTGCTCGACGTGACCCCGCTGTCACTCGGCGTGGAGACCCTCGGCGGCGTGATGACCAAGCTCATCGAGCGCAACACCACCATCCCGACCCGCAAGAGTGAGACGTTCACCACGGCGGCCGACGGTCAGAACTCGGTGGAGATCCACGTGCTCCAGGGCGAGCGCGAGATGGCCGCCTACAACAAGACGCTGGGCAAGTTCCACCTGATGAACATCCCGCCGGCGCCGCGTGGCATCCCGCAGATCGAGGTCACGTTCGACATCGACGCCAACGGCATCGTGAACGTCTCGGCCAAGGACCGCGGAACGGGCCAGGAGCAGAAGATCACCATCACGGGCACCACGGCGCTTTCCGACGAGGAAGTCGACCGCATGGTGAACGACGCGGAGAGCCACGCCGACGAGGACAAGCAGAAGAAGGAAGAGGCCGAGGTCCGCAACATGGCTGACAGCCTCGTGTACGGCACGGAGAAGACCATCGCCGACCTCGGCGACAAGGTCCCGGAGGATACGAAGAGCGACGTGGAAGCCGCGATCGCCGACGTGAAGAAGGCCCTGGAGGGCGAGGACACCGAGGCCATCAAGGCCGCGACGCAGTCGCTGCAGGAGAGGAGCTACAAGCTGGCCGAGATCGTGTACCAGCAGGTCTCCGAGGAGCAGGGCGCCGAGAGCGCCGAGGCTCCCGAGAGTGACGAGGAAGTGGCCGACTACGAAGTCGTCGATGAGGATCAGTAGCCATGAATCCCCGTAGAGACACCGATTCCGTCGACCCCGCTCGCGGGTCCTCGGAGCGTCGCGAAGGCGACGCCCCTGCGGAGCGCGCTCGCTCGGGTCGCGGAATCGGCTCAACGCAGATCGACGACCCCGACCTTCTCGATGACCTCGGTGCTGAGTATGAGTTCAGGGGCGATGTGCTCGAGGACGAGCTCGAGAGTGTGCGGCGGGAGGCCGCCGCACACCTCGATACCGCCCAGCGACTGCAGGCCGACTTCGACAACTACCGCAAGCGGGTCGCCCGCGACGCGGAGGATGCCGCCAAGCGGGCCGGCCAGCGCGTGATCGCGGAGATGCTTCCGGTGCTCGACAACCTCGAGCGCGCGCTCGCGCACGTGGAGTCGGGCGGCGATGGCGTGCATCTGACCGAGGGCGTGCGTATGGTCCTCCAGCAGGTGCTCGATGTCTTCGGCAAGGAGGGCGTGGAGCGCATCGATCCGCTCGGGCAGCCGTTCGACCCCAACGAGCACCAGGCGGTCGGACAGGCGGAGCGTGACGACGTGCCGGAGGGTACGGTGGTCGACATGTATCAGGCCGGCTACCGCATGCACGGCCGTGTTCTCAGGCCCGCAGCCGTGGTCGTGAGCACTGGAGGCCCCGCGCCGAAGGAGTAGGCCATGGCCGACAAGGACTACTACGACATACTCGGCGTGCCGAAGACGGCCACCGCCGATGAGATCAAGAAGGCGTTCCGGAAGGCCGCGCGCAAGCATCATCCCGATGCGGGCGGCAGCGAGGAGCGCTTCAAGGAACTCAACGAGGCCTACGAGGTCCTCTCGGATGACGAGAAGCGCAAGCAGTACGATGAGTACGGCCGCTACTTCGGCGGGAACATGCCGCCGGGAGGCGCCGGTCCTGGAGGCGCGGGTTACCCCGGTGGCTATCCCGGCGGCGGCTTCCCCGGCGGAGCCAGCTATCAGACCGTCGACATGGGCGATCTGGGCGACCTGTTCGGCAACCTCTTCGGCGGTGCGGCCGGTGGCGGCAGGCGCAGCAGCGCGCACCGCGGCACCGACCTGCAGTACGACCTGACGCTGTCGTTCGACGAGGCGCTCAAGGGCACGTCCACGAAGGTGGACGTGAAGCGCACCGAGACGTGCGGTACGTGCAAGGGCTCCGGCGCAAAGCCGGGTACCAGCCCGACCACGTGCCCCGCCTGCAACGGAAGCGGCCACGTGAGCCAGGGACAGGGCGTGTTCGGCTTCTCTCGTCCGTGCCCGCGGTGCGGCGGGAGCGGCAGGATCGTCGAGAGTCCGTGCCAGACGTGCAAGGGCAAGGGCAAGGTCGTGCGCGCCAAGCCGCTCACCGTGAACATCCCGCCGGGCGTGAGCGACGGCGGGAAGCTCAGGTTCGCCGGCAAGGGCGAACCGGGAAGCGGCGGCGGGCCGGCGGGCGACCTCTACGTGGTGACCCACATCCATCCGCACAAGTACTTCAGCCGTGATGGTGCCGATGTGGTGCTCGACCTGCCGGTGACGATCGCCGAGGCTGCTCTCGGTACCGAGGTGACGGTTCCCACGCCCGACGGCGGCAAGGTGAAGCTCAAGGTTGCGTCCGGCACCACCGACGGCAAGGTGCTGCGCGTGCCCGGCAAGGGCGCGCCGAAACTCAAGGGCAAGGGCTCGGGCGATCTCAAGGTCCGCGTGAAGCTCGCGGTGCCTCAGAAGCTCACCGCCGAGCAGAAGGAACTGCTGCGCCGGTTCGAATCGTCGCGCGACGAAGACGTCCGTGCGCACATCGCATAACCGAAGGGAGCTCCGGCCGTGGTGAGACAACAGCGTGGCGGCAACAAAGACCGGCCGGTCTACATGATCAGCGTGGCTGCCGAACTCGCAGGAGTGCATCCGCAGACGTTGCGGATCTATGAGCGCAAGGCGCTCGTGCGGCCCACGCGCTCGCCGGGTGGCACCCGTCTGTACTCGGAGGCCGACATCGAGCGGTTGCGACTGATCCAGCAGCTCACGCAGGAGGAGGGCGTCAATCTCGCCGGCGTGATGCGCATCATCGAGCTGCAGATCGAGAAGGAGCGGCTCGAGGCGGCGCTCGCCGAGGCCGAGGCGGCCGCGACGCTCGCCGAGCGTCGGATCGCGAGCGAGATCAACGAGTTCCGGCAGTCGATGCGGGCAGACATCGTTCACGTGCCGCGAGGCGGCATCGTGCGAAGGGACGGTCGCTGATGAGTAGCGAACCGCACGTTCCGGGCCTACCGGAGGCGCAGACAGGCGACAGGCGCAGCGGGTTCGTCCGCTGGCTCGAGGCGCTGTGGGCGGGCGAGATCAAGGGCGGCCCAGGTTGAGCCGCGGCCGCCTGGGTGTGGTCACGCCTGATCAAGGGCCGTACAGCCCCCGCTTGAACGACGAAGCGGCAGCCGGTCTAGGCTGCGCGAACGACACGGGCATGAGGCCCGTAGGAGTTGAGTGATATGCGTCTCGACAAGCTGACAGTGAAAGCACAAGAAGCGCTCCAGGCGGCACAGGGCATCGCCGCCGACGCGTCCTCGCAGGTGATCGAGCCCGAGCACCTCTTGAAGGCGCTCCTCGATGCCGCCGAAGGCATCGTGCGCCCGATCGTGCAGAAGGTGGGCGCGGATCCGGACCTCGTCGAGGCCGAGGTCACCTCGGCCATCGAAGCCATGCCGAAGGTCACGGGCGCGGGCGCTGGCGGCCCGGCGGGCGTGGGGCCGCGGCTCAACAGCGTGCTCGGTGACGCGTTCAAGCACGCCGAGAAGCTGAAGGACGCCTACGTCTCCACCGAGCACCTGTTGTTGGCCGTGGCCGACGACCGCGGCGAGGCCGGGCGCATCCTCGGGAAGGCCGGAGTGACCACCAAGCGACTGCTCGGGAGTCTCGAGGAGCTGCGGGCGGGCGCGCGCGTGACCGATCAGAATCCCGAAGCGCAGTTCCAGGCGCTCGAGCGGTTCAGCCGGAACCTCACGCAGGCCGCGCGCGACGGCAAGCTCGACCCGGTGATCGGCCGCGTCGAGGAGATCCGCCGTGTCATCCAGGTGCTGTCGCGGCGCACGAAGAACAACCCCGTGCTCATCGGCGAGCCGGGCACCGGCAAGACGGCCATCGTGGAAGGGCTCGCGCAGCGCATCGTGGCGGGCGACGTGCCCTCCACGCTCAAGGACAAGGACGTCGTGGCACTCGACCTCGGCGCGATGGTGGCTGGCGCGAAGTACCGCGGCGAGTTCGAGGACCGCCTCAAGGCCGTGCTGCGTGAGATCGAACAGGCCGAAGGACGCCTCATCCTGTTCATCGACGAGCTGCACACGCTCGTGGGCGCAGGCGCGGCCGAAGGTTCGATGGACGCGAGCAACATGCTCAAGCCCGCGCTCGCGCGCGGCGAGCTCCACGCCATCGGCGCCACCACCCTCGACGAGTACCGCGAGCATATCGAGAAGGACGCTGCTCTCGAGCGGCGCTTCCAGCCCGTGTTCGTGGGCGAGCCGACCGTGGAGGACACGATCGCGATCCTGCGCGGCCTCAAGGAGCGCTACGAGGTCCACCACGGCGTGCGCATCACCGACGGCGCCATCGTGGCCGCCGCCACGCTCTCCGACCGCTATATCGCCGATCGCTTCCTGCCCGACAAGGCGATCGACCTCATCGACGAGGCCGCCAGCCGGCTTCGCATCGAGATCGACTCGATGCCCGAGGAGATCGACCGGCTCGACCGGCAGCTCCGGCAGCTCCAGATCGAGGAGCAGGCTCTCCAGAAGGAGAAGGACGAGGCCTCGCGTGAGCGGCTCGACGTGCTCCGCGGCGAGATGGCCGGCCTCACCGAGCAGCTGTCGGGACTCAAGGCCCGGTGGGAGAGCGAGCGCACGGTGATCACCGACGTGCAGCGCCTCAAGGCCGAGCTCGACGAGGCGCGCCTCGACGGCGAACGTGCCGAGCGTGAGGGCGACCTGCAGCGCGCGGCGGAGATCCGCTACGGTCGTCTGCCGCAGCTCGAGGGGCAGCTGGCCGAGGCGGACCAGCGCCTGAAAGACCTGCAGGCGGGTTCGGCGATGCTCCGCGAGGAGGTCACCGAGGCCGAGATCGCCGAGGTCGTGGGCGCGTGGACCGGCATCCCGGTCTCCAAGCTGCTCGAAGGCGAGCTCGCCAAACTCGCGCATCTCGAGGAGCTGCTGCACGAGCGCGTGGTCGGTCAGGACGAGGCGGTCACTGCCGTGGCGGGTGCGATCAGGCGCTCGCGTGCGGGCCTCTCTGATCCCGACCGGCCCATCGGGTCGTTCATCTTCCTCGGCCCGACCGGCGTGGGGAAGACCGAACTCGCGCGGGCGCTCGCGGCGTACCTCTTCGACGACGAGCGCAACATGGTGCGCATCGACATGAGCGAGTACATGGAGAAGTTCAGCGTGCAGCGCCTGATCGGCGCGCCTCCCGGCTACGTCGGCTACGAAGAAGGCGGTCAGCTCACCGAGGCGGTGCGTCGCCGGCCATACAGCGTGGTGCTCCTCGACGAGATCGAGAAGGCGCACTCGGACGTGTTCAACGTGCTGCTGCAGGTGCTCGACGACGGGCGGCTCACGGACGGCCAGGGCCGCACCGTGAGCTTCCGCAACACCATCGTGATCATGACCAGTAACGTGGGCAGCCAGTTCATCACCGAGCTCGCGAAGGGTGGCGGCGAGTACGAGCAGATGAAGGCGCTCGTGGAGGAGGCGCTGCGCGCCACGTTCCGGCCGGAGTTCCTGAACCGCGTGGACGACACGGTCGTCTTCCACGCGCTCTCGCTCGACGATGTGGCCGCGATCATGGAGATCCAACTCGGCATCGTGCGCCAGCGCCTGGCCGAGCGGAAGATCTCACTCGAGGTCACGCCGGCGGCGGCCGAGCGCATCTCGATGGACGGGTTCGACCCCGTCTTCGGCGCGAGGCCGCTCAAGCGCGTGATCCAGCGCGAGGTCGTGGACCGTGTGGCCAAGGCGCTCATCGAGGGCGCCGTGACCGAAGGCGATACGGTCACGATCGACATCATCGACGACGAGCTCGGCGTTCGCAGCGTCGGGCACGTCGGCTAGGAGGCGACCCGCAATGACAGTGCTGCAGCCGGGAATGGACGGTCTGGGCTTCCTGCTCAACTACGCCTCGCGGAGCGTCGTCGGGCAGATGCGCGACAAGCTCCGCACGGTGGGGCTCGACCATGACATGTGGACGATGATGCAGGGCATCCGCGTCGCCGGGGAGGCCGGCGCCAACCCCGAGAAGACGGCCGTGATGCTGCGGATGCCCAAGGGAGCGATGATCGACGCGGCAGAGCGACTGGTCCGCGACGGATGGGCCAAGCCGGTCTCGAAGCGATCGGCCGAGACCAGGCTGGTGCTCACTCCGAAGGCGACCAAGGTGATGCACGCCCTGAACTCAGAGGCACGCTTGCTGCTGGGGCATGCGACGAACGGCTTCACGCAGGCCGAGATAGACGAACTCGGTGGTTACCTGAAGCGGATCATCGACAACATGGCGTGAGCCGGATGGGCTGGCTTCACGCTGTTGGTGAAAGGCGTTCGCGCCGGGGAAGCCATGACCGGACGCGGACCGCGGATACGTGGAGGTGATGATCATGGCGATCGTACGGTGGGACCCATTCGGTGAGGCGCTGCGCATGCAGCGCGACATGGACCGCATCTTCGCGCGGCTCGGCACCCCCGAGCGTGCAGGCGAGGGCGTCGCATGGATGCCGAAGATCGATGTGAAGCGGACCGGTGATGACGTCACCGTGCACGCGGAGCTGCCGGGCATCGACCCCGACGAGGTGGAGATCGAGCTCACGGACAACGTGCTCACCATCAGGGGAGAGCGGAAGTCCGAGGAGGAGAAGGAAGGCGAGGGCTGGCTCGTTCGCGAGACCAGCTACGGCTCCTTCGAGCGCTCGCTCACCATTCCCGAGGGCGTGGATCCCTCGGCTATCACGGCGTCGTACAAGGACGGCATCCTCGACGTGCACGTCCCCAAGGCGCTCGAGGCCACGCGGCCGAAGACGACCAAGATCGAGGTCGCGAAGAGCTAGCGCGGCGCGACGCGCGCGAAGCGAGAAGGGCCCCGGCGATGCCGGGGCCCTTCGGCGCGTCCCTGGCGGTGGGTCGCTGATTCAACGAGCACAACCGCCGCTCGCCGACCCACAGACCCCGCCCTGCGCGGACGGGCCGTGAGGCGCATTCGCCCCCATACTGCGCGGACGCGGTACTGACGGGTTCGAAATCGGGGGGTCTTGCATGCGCGATCGCACCACGCACGGCTGGCCGGTCACGTTTGCCGGCCTCGGCATCAATCTCGCGCCCGGGCTCTACAGCTGAGCGTCATCGCCAAGTCCCTCATCGGCAGCGGTGAAGTGGTTCCCGGCGGCGAAGAAGGGGCTGATCACCGGCCTCGTCGTCTCGGCGGGACGTGCACGACGCTCGTCGTCTTCCTGATGCAGGCCGCGATGATGGGTCTTCTCACGGTCGCCGGCACGCCGGCGATGCTCATCCCCGCTGCGGCTATCGTCGGCGTCAACTGCGGCCTCGTGTTCACCGCGTGGGGCGTGGGCGGCCGCGTAGCCCGTGCCGTCCGTCAGTCGCCGAGCGTCACCGGTATCTCGATGAGGTTGATGTCCGAGCCGTCCTGCGCAGACTCCTCGTAGACGACGACCGCTCCCTCGCCTCCCACGGCGAGCGGGTAGGGGACCGTCACGTCGAACGTGCCGCGCGTGCCGGTTCCCGAGGTGGCCATGGCCGGCACCTCGACGATCGTGCTCCCGTCGCGGCCGAGTATGCGCACCATGAACGCGGCCTCGAAGGTGTTCGCGGTCCCCGTGAGGCGCACCGGGTTGCCGACCACTTGCCCGGGCGTCGGGCTCTCCACGAAGATCGCCGGCAGGACGTACTCGAAGTCGTCCCTCGTCTGCGGTTCGTCGAGCATGACCCCCTCGCCGGTGAAGACGTCCACCACCTCGCCATCCATCATGAGGACGACCCGGTCGACCGTGGAGAACTGCGTGAGCGTGTAGACGACCTGCGCAAGGCGCATCATGACCGAGAGCGAGCCGCCGCCCGACTCGAATCCCCCCGTGAGGTCGACGCGCGCGGTCCCGCCGTCGATGGTGAGGCCCAGCAGCCTCGTCCCCGCAGGCACCGTGGTGCCGAAACCCCAGCCCTGCTCGGTGGAGTTGGGCCCCGCGAGCAACTGCTCCATCGCGGCTCGCGCGATCGCCGGCGTCGCGGGGACGGTGCGTGTCACCACTCCGAGGTACTCGCCGCGCGAGAAGTAGACGCGCACGGTCTGTGTGCCGACCGGCTCGGCCTCCTCCTCGTTCTCGGCCTCCCCGGGCTCCGCCTCCTCGACATCCGGCGCGGCCGTCTCCTCCGTGGACTCGGACGTGGCCGGCTCGTCGTCTTGCTGAGACATCCGTCCCGCGACCACACCGCCACCGACCGCGAGGGCTATCACCAGTACACTCACGACCCAGTACCACCAGGGAATCGACTTCATGGCGCTCCTTCCTCCTACGAGCGATTCTACCGCCCAGAGGTGACCGCTAAGCGGGTACCGACGGACGGGGGTGTGCCGTTCGTCGCGGATTCGCGGGTCTCCGTCACCAGCACGCCGCCCGTCAATACCTGTCTGTTGTCGCTGGGTATGTCTGCCGATAGGAACAGGAGAACGACTCTGCTCTTTAGGCGGGAGTGATCGGGGCGACCATGAACGCGAGCGAGACATCTGCCGGGGCGCCGCGCATCTTCCCCGACCCGACCCGCGTCTCCGTCCTGCTCGAGGGCGCCTCGTTTCCGTCCGCTCTGTGGTCCGGATCCGAGCTGAAGTTCACCTGGATGAACAGTGTCTTCCGCGACATGCTCGAGGACGTTCGCCCACAGTGGGACCTGCTCGGGATGCCCGTCCGCGGCTTCCTCTCGGATTCGCGCAGCGCCTCGCGCTTCATCGACGTCGCCTACACCGGCCAGCCCATCACGGTGCCCGCGTATGAGTTCAAGGCATCGTGGGGCGAGGTCACGTACTGGCAGCTCTCGTATCTGCCCGTGCCGGGGCGCATCGGGCACCCGTTTGACGTCTTGCTGCTCGCTGTCGACGTCTCCGCGGTGATCGCCGAGAACAAGGCCCGAGAGGTTGTCGCCGCCGACATGCGTCGGGCCATCAACCTGATCGACGTGACGGTGCTCTCGTCGCTCGACGCCGAGGACATCCTCCAGAGGGTACTCGTGGAGGCTACCGAGGCACTCGGTGCTGACTGGGGGTGGATCGCCGAGCGAGACGACGGCGGCTGGGTCTTCCGCAACGTGCATGGATGGCCTGCCGAGATGATGGGTCTGCGGTTCAGAGATGACGAGGTGTCGCTCCCATCTCTCGTCGCGCGTACTGGACACGCGATGGCGGTCTCTCAGTCGGACGCGACGCGCCGCGAGCAGTTCGAACTCATGGTGAAGCACGACATAGGGGCGTTCGCCCTGGTGCCGGTGAAGAGCCGCGGCGAAGTGACCGGCGTGATGGGCTTCTGCTGGGACGCGGACCTGCTCTTCGGTGATGCGCACCGGGACCTGCTCCACAAACTCGAGCTCTCGCTGTCGCTCGCACTCGAGAACGCGCGCCAGTACGCAAGCGAACGGCACCTCACCCGGCAGCTTCGCGGGGCGTTCTTCTCCGCACCGGCTGCGCTTCCCGGCTTCGAGATGGGCCACCTGTATCACGCGGCGTCCGGTGTGAGCTTCGTCGGCGGTGACTTCTACGACGTGATCCCGCTCGATGCGGGGCGGCTCGGCGTGCTGATCGGCGATGTGTCTGGACACGGCACCGAGGCTGCGGGCCTGACCGCGCTGGTCAAGAGCGCCATCCGATCCGAGGCACTGCGGCTTCCGTCGCCCCAGTCGGTGATGTGTCGCGCCAACGACCTCGTGATGCACGGCGCTGAGCCCCATGAGTTCGTCTCGGCGTTCTACGGTCTGATCGACGGTACGACCGGCCATATGGCGTACAGCCTCGCCGGCCATCCGCCGCCCGTGATAGTCCGTGCGAACGGTGTCCCGGTCCTGCTGCCCGATGACGGTGGCGTGCTCGGTGTGACCGGGGGGATGCGCTACGACAACCACGATGCCCATCTCGACATCGGAGATCTGATCGTGATGTACACTGACGGGCTCGTGGATGCGCGATCGCCGCGCGGCGACACGTGGGGCGTGGACCGGCTCCTGCATGCGTGCGCGAAGATCGCGGACGAGTCGGCCGAGACCGTGCCGGAATCGCTGTTCATGTCGGCGTTCGGTTTCTCGGAGGGCCGCCTGGCCGATGACATCGCCATCGTGGCACTCCGGCGGACCGAGGCGAGCGGCGACTACGACCAGGGCCGCCTGGCGCTCGAACCGGCCGTCGCCTAAGCCGCCTAAGCCGTGCCGTTCGGACAGGTCGTGGCGTTCGACCTTTGCATTCATGCGCGCAGGGCAATACAGTCATTGCAGCCGCGCCGATATCGCAAGGGGGGCCTACACGATGCAGTGCCCGAACTGTCATGCCGAAGTCCGAGACGGTGCCGCGTTCTGCGGCTCGTGCGGAGCGACCATCGAGCAGCCGCCCGCACCTGCGGCCGTTACCGCACCGCTCCCGCAGCCGACCACGCCGATGCAGGCGCCGACGGCTCCCGACCAGGCGGCGTACGACCAGGCGGTCTACGCGCAGCAGATGGCCGAATACGAGCGGCAGAAGGCCGCCTACGACCAGGCGCAGTACGCCCAGCAGCCCCCCGCTGCTCCTCCCAGGAAGAAGAAGACCGGGCTCGTGGTGGCGATCGTCATCATCGTCATCCTGCTGCTCGCAGGCTGCGGCGTGGGCGTGTTCTTCGCCTACAATGCGCTCAAGGACAACGCAGACGAGGTGCTGGAGATCACCACGCCCGGCACAGGCGATTCCGGGAGTGACGACGGGAGTGAGAACCTCCTCGACAGCTACGCCACTGCCGAAGAGGCGGTCAGAGCTCAGCTCGAGGCCTCCGGCGTGGGCGACTGGGTCTACCAGGTCTACGACGAAGGTGACGGGTACGCCCTTTACTGGGCCGGACCGCCGAACAGCGAGTTCGTCGACGAGATCTACGTCGAGCAGAACGCGGACGGCACCTGGTCGGTCACCGAGGTCTCCGGCATCGAGTACGGCGGAGACGTCTCCGAGGGCAGCGCCGGCGAAGAGGCCATGTCGGTCGTGGACCAGCATCTCTCGTATGTGATGAGCGACATGGGCCTCGAGGCGCAGTCGCTCACGATCGACCCGTTCCGTTCTGATGCCGCGGCGGCCCAGGTGTCAGGAGGTGGTTTCGACTACTACGAGATCATCGGTTACGAGGGCCAGTCGGACGGCACGTTCTGGGTCCAGACCACTCAGTCGTGGTACGGCGGTCCCGCCGAGGGGTGGAAGTACTACGTGGTTCCCACCGAGGCTGGCTACCGCATCGCGAACATCGAGTATATGGAGTAGCTACCGCGTCTCCAGCACGCGTCGGGCCTGCTTCATCCCGTGGTCGACGGCGTGCTTGAGGCTCTTGGTGTTGCCCCAGTGCTTCACGTCCTGGTAGTACTCGTGCATGCCGGAGACTGCGATCGCAAGGTATGCGCGCTCGAGTGCGGGGAGCGTGTCCGCGAGCTTCTGCATGTGGCAGAGCACGGCCGCCTGTGCGTCCGCGTCTTCGGGGTCCTTGGGGCGGTCGATCTTGACGCGATACGCACCCGGCCCGACCTGCCTGAGTGCTGACGACCAGATCGACCGGGGCTCGCCTTCAGCGTCGTCCAGGAGCGTCCATCGGCCGCTGATGCTGACCGGTTCGCCCTCGGAAGCCGCGGCAAGGGCGCGCACGACGTCGTCCATCCAGCCCACGAGCTCCTCACCCGCGTCGCGATAGCCGAGGAAGAGCAGCAGTCGCTCGTAGGACATGAGGAACAGCAGTATGGCGTGATAGCTGCTCTCCTGACGCTCGGCCTCATCGACCCACAGGGTGACGGTCACATGGTCGCCGTCGTGGATCGCAGCCTTCATGGTCGCGACGGGGGTTGTCTCGCGATTGCCGAACAGGCCCATGGCGCACTCCTTCTCTGGGTCGCTCAAGCCTAGCACGTCGGCAGGCGGCGAGCAGATGCGTGTGGCACAATGGGCGGGCGGCGCTGCCGCCACAGTGACGCGATTCGAAGAAGGGACCGGGCGTGAGCACACACGATCGCGGGTTCGCCAGCGACAACGCATCCGGAGCGCATCCGGCCGTGCTCGACGCGATGGGCGAGGCCAATCATGGGCACACGCACGCGTACGGCGACGATCCGTGGACGGCGCGCGCCCGTGACCTCATCAGGCAGCATTTCGGCGCCGAGGCGGAGCCGTTCTTCGTGTTCAACGGCACCGGCGCCAACGTCACGTCGCTCCAGGCGCTCAGGCGCACGTTCGAGGGCGTGATCTGCCCGGCCACCGCGCACATCAACACCGACGAGTGCGGCGCGCCCGAGCGCTTCACCGGCAGCAAGCTGCTCGCCGTGCCGACGCCCGATGGGAAGCTCACGCCCGCGCTCATAGCGGGCGCGATCACTGGCGTCGGATTCGAGCACGCGGTGCAGCCAAGGGTCGTGTCCATCACGCAGTCCACCGAGTACGGCACGGTCTACCGGCCCGACGAGCTGGCGGCGATCGCCGCCACCGCGCACGCACACGGCCTGCGGGTGCACGTGGACGGAGCACGGCTCGCCAACGCCGCCGCCACGCTCGGGTGCTCGCTCGGCGAGGCGTGCGCCGGGGCGGATGCGGTGTCCTTTGGCGCGACGAAGAACGGTGCGGTGCTCGCCGAATGCGTCGTCTTGCTCGATCCGGCGCTCGCGGCCGACTTCAAGTACCTGCGGAAGCAGAGCGCGCAGCTCGCATCGAAGATGCGTTTCGTGAGCGCGCAGTTCATCGCGCTGCTCGAAGGCGACGTGTGGCGGGAGAACGCGTCGAACGCCAACGCGATGGCGCAGCGGCTCGCTTCGGCGGTGCGTGAGATGCCCGGCGTCCGAATCATCCAGCCGGTCGAGGCGAACGAGATCTTCGCCGCGCTGCCACACGACGCGATCGCGCCGTTGCAGGCGGAGTTCGACTTCTACACCTGGAACGAGCGTGCCGATGAGGTCCGCTGGGTCACCAGTTGGGATACGACCGCCGACGATGTCGACCGGTTCGCGGAAGGAATCGCGCGTGTCTGCGCGGCAGCTGTCCTGCAGCCCTAGACCTTCGCCGCCTTCCTGATCTCGGCGACGACATCGTCCGCGTGGCCCTCGACCTTCACCTTCGGCCAGACGTGCGCGACGCGGCCGTCTGGACCGATGAGGAAGGTCTTGCGCTTGGCCGTGACACCGAGGACCTCGCGCGCACCGTACGCGTCGATGATCGACTTGCCGGTGTCCGAGACCATGGGGAAGGTCAGTCCGAACTTGTCGATGAAGCGCTGCTGCACTTCGGGCTTGTCCGCGCTCACGCCCACGACCAGGGCGTTCAAGGACTCCAGCTCGGCGGCGTGCGCCTGGAAGTCCTTGGCCGCATGGGTTCAACCGGGCGTGTTCGCCCGTGGGTAGAAGTAGATCACGATCCACTTCCCGAGCTGTGCCGTGAGACTGAAGGGCGCACCGCCGGTGGCGGTGGCCTCGATCGGCGGTGCGCTCTGGCCGACCTTGGGCATGGCGGTATCGGGCATCGTTCCTCCTCGGTTCGCCGGACATCTTGTATGTACCGCAGTGCCGGACTCGCCGGTCACGGTGGATCGGTGGTGCCATGGCTGGCGGCGTTCGGTGTAGCATGACCGCATGCGATACCTGGTGGACGGCTACAACGTGACCAAGCGCGATCCCGCGACGTCGCGGCTCACCCTCGAGCAGCAGCGCGAGGCGTTGATCGCGCGCCTGGCGACCCGCGGCGGGGGGCTGCTGGGCGCGGGGTCGATCACAGTGGTCTTCGATGGTGTGCCCGATGCTGGTGTGGGCACGTTCCGGCGCGGCCCGGTTGAGGTGCGGTTCTCCCGCTTCGAGCCGGCCGACGACATGATCGTCCGATTCGCGGTGGGGGGCGACGCCACCGTGGTCACCTCGGACACGGGACTCGCGATACGTGTGGGCGGGGAGGGCGCGCGCGTGCTCGGCGCCGAGGTGTGCTTCGAGGGGCGCGCTTCCAAGCGCGGGGCCCGCTACCCGGCGGGCAGCGTCGGGCTGCCGCCCGGCGCGAACAAGGTGACCGAGGAGCTCAAGAAGCTCTGGCTCGACGGCGAGGAGTGATATGCCCGGCATCGGCGTGATCGTGAACATCGTGGCGGTGCTCATCGGCACGGTCATCGGTCTCGTCTTCGGACGCCTGATCAGCGAGCGCTTCCGCACGATCGCCTTCTCGGCGATCGGGATGGCGGTGATCGTGATCGGTGCGTCGATCGCGGTCTCGGGGCTCGGCGACCTGGCCGGGACGCGGCTCGGCGACTACTCGGCGCTCGTGCTCGTAGGTGCTCTCGTGGTGGGCTCCCTCATCGGCGAGGCGCTCAGGATCGAGTACCGGCTGGAGCGCTTCGGCATGTGGCTCCAGGACAAGACGTACAAGGCGCCGATGCTCAGCCCCGGCCGGGCGGACCAGCCGGGCGAAAAGGGCCACACGCTGGTGGAGGGGTTCGTCACCGCGAGCCTGCTGTTCTGCGTGGGCGCGATGACCGTGCTCGGCTCGCTGCAAGACGGTCTGGGTGATCCGTCGCTGCTGTTCTTGAAGGCGTTGCTCGATGGTATCGCATCCATCGCCCTTGCGACCACGCTCGGGGCCGGAGTCGGGCTCTCGGTGATCCCGATCCTGATGCTGCAGGGCGGGATCGCGCTGGGCGCAAGCGCCGTCGAGCCTCTCATCACGCCCGGGGTGATCGCGGCGATCGAAGCGGTGGGCGGTGCGCTGATCCTTGCGATAGGCTTCGACCTCGCGCAGATCAAGCGGCTGCCGGTGGGCAACATGCTGCCCGCGGTGTTCCTCGCCGCGGCGCTCGCGCTCCTCTGGGGCTAAGCGCTCTCGCGCCACCCCTTGACCTGGTATGCGCTCGGGCAGAGGTCGGCGAGCGTGCACTGCCCGCAGATCGGCCGCTTCGCGTCGCACACCGCTCGCCCGTGCTCGATGAGCCGGTAGGTGAGCGCGCCCCACTCCTCGCGCGGGAACAGCGCCATCAGGTCGCGCTCCACCCTGGCGGTGTCCTCGTGCTCCGAGTAGCCGAGCCGGTGGGAGAGGCGGAACACGTGCGTGTCGACCGCGATGCCCTCGGCTTTTCCGAACGCGTTGTAGAGCACGATGTTCGCGGTCTTGCGCGCCACGCCGGGAAGCGTGAGGAGGTCGTCCATGGTGTCAGGCACGCGACCGCCATACTCGGCCACGATCCGGGTCGCCGCGCCCATGATGTTCTTCGTCTTGTTCCGGAAGAAGCCGGTGGGGCGCACGATGTCCTCGACTTCGGCCGGGTCGGCGGCAGCGAGCGCCTCGGGCGTGGGGAAGCGGGCGAAGAGCACAGGGGTCACCTTGTTCACGCCCACATCGGTGGTCTGCGCCGATAGGATGACCGCGATGAGCAGCTGGAAGTCGGAGTCGTACGAGAGCGCGATCGAGGCCGTCGGGTAGAGCCCTTTGAGTCTCGCGTCGATCTCGGCAGCGCGCGCTGTGCCGGTCATGGCTCCTCCTGCCTCCTGGATGCATCAATCCTACCCGAGGCGACCCCTGTTTGACCCCTCCTCCCCTGGGCCATACACTCGCAACCGTTGCTCGCGCCGGGATGCCGGACGCGGGCCCTTCGTGCTGTCATGAGAGAAGGATGTATCGCCCGTGACCGACTTCTTCGCCGCCATCATCCCGCTCATCGCCGCCGACCCGGCGCTCGCCCGTGCGCTCGAACGTCTCGCCGAGGGCGAGGACGTAACGCTCGCCATGCCCGGCCTCGTCAGGCCGGCGCTCACGGGCGTGGTGGTGGAGGCGCGCACCAAGCCGGTGCTCGTGGTGCTGCCCGGAAGCGACGCGGCCGCGCGGTTCGCCCGCCAGCTCGGCACCTACATCGGCCACGAGCGCGTGCTGTACTTCCCCGAGCGTGCCGAGATGCCGTGGGATCGCACCGCACCCGACCTTGAAGCGGTGGGTGCCCGTGCCCGGGCGCTGCACTCGCTCGACAAGGGGCGGCCCGTGGTGGTGGTGGCAGGGGCCCGTTCGCTGCTGCGCGTGCTCCCGCCGCAGGGTTCGCACGTCTTCGACCCGGTGCTGCTCGAGGTCGGCGCGACATTGGACCTGACCGAGCTCGCGGTGCGCCTTGCGCGGATGGGTTACGAGCGTGTGGATGCCGCCGAGGACCGCGGGCAGTTCGCGGTGCGCGGGGGCACGCTCGACGTCTTCGGCGCCGATGCCCAGTTCCCCGTACGGGCCGAGTTCTTCGGCGACGAGGTGGAGTCGCTGTGGCGGTACCTGCCATCCACGCAGCAACACATAGCCGACGCTGGTCCCACCGAGGTGTACCCCTGTCGCGAGGTGGCGCCCGGTACGCGCGCGGGTCAGGGCGCGCGACGCGCGTTCGGCGACGCGGCGCGCGTGAACGACGACCTCGCCCGCGATCTCGAACTCATCGAGCAGGGCGTCACCTTCAACGGCATCGAGCAGTACCTGCCGCACTTCTACCGCGCGCAGGCATCGGTACTCGACTACGTCGCCCCCGGGGCGCTCATCGTCGTGGCCGAGCCTCGCGCGATCTTCGACGACCTCGTGCGCGGCAGGGGCGAGCTGGAGTCGCGTGCCGATTCGGTGGCACGCACCATCGACGGGTTCTTCTTCAAGCCCGCCGAGATCGACCTCGGCGGACGTCAACGGCTCACGTTCCTGTCGATGCTGCGCTCGGGCGGCGCCGCCGACGGTGAGGTCGCTGCTCGCAGGCCCGAGGTGAGTGGCCGCGAGGAGGTGTTCGCGGCGGGACTGCGCGCGCTGCTCGACACCGGCTACCGGGTGGTCGCCACCGTGCGCGACCGTCAGGGCCGTGACCGGCTCTCCCGCGCGCTCGTGGATGCGGGCATGTCGGTCGACGCCCTCGAGCCCGGCGCCACGACGCTCGCGCCCGACCTCGTCACGCTCGCGGTCGCCGACGTCCCCGCCGGCTACGTGCTCCCCGCCGCGCACCTGGCCGTCATCTCCATCGATGACGTGTTCCCGCGCGCCGCCGAGCGCCGCAGGCAGGCCGCCGACCCTACCAAGCTCACCTTCGCCTTCGCGCCGGGCGACTACGTCGTCCACGAAGTCCACGGCATCGCGCTGTTCCGCGACATCGTCCGGCAGAGCGCCCTCGGCAGCGAACGTGACTACCTGCTGCTCGAGTATGCGAAGGGCGACAAGCTCTACGTGCCGGTCGAGCAACTCGACCGCGTCACCCGCTACGTGGGTCCCGAGGGGTCTGCGCCGCGAGTCACGCGTCTCAACACGGCCGACTGGTCAAAGGCGACCGGTAAGGCGCGCAAGGCCGCCCGCAAACTCGCGTTCGACCTGGTCGACCTGTATGCGCGCCGCGCCGCGGTGAGCGGTTTCGAGTACGCACCCGACACGCCCTGGCAGCGGGAGATGGAGGCGGCGTTCCCCTTTGAGGAGACGCCGGATCAGCTCGCTGCCATCGAGGACGTGAAGGCCGACATGGAGTCGGACCGCCCGATGGACCGGCTGGTGTGCGGCGACGTGGGCTACGGCAAGACCGAGGTGGCCATCCGCGCGGCGTTCAAAGCCACGCAGAGCGGCAAGCAGGTGATGGTCCTCTGCCCCACGACCATTCTGGCCCAGCAGCACTTCACCACGTTCTCCGAGCGCTTCGAATCGTATCCCGTGCGCGTTGAGGTGCTCTCGCGCTTCCGGAGCAGGGCGCAGCAGGCCGAAGCGCTGGAGGGCTTCGCCGTCGGCACGGTGGACATCCTCATCGGCACGCACCGTCTGCTCTCCAGAGACGTGCTGCCGAAGGACCTCGGCCTGGTGGTCGTGGACGAGGAACAGCGCTTCGGGGTGGAGCACAAGGAGCACCTCAAGAACCTGCGCGAGCAGGTGGACGTGCTGACGCTCACCGCCACGCCGATCCCGCGCACGCTGCAGATGTCGCTCTCGGGCGTACGCGACTTCTCGGTGATCGACACGCCGCCGGCTGACCGCTTCCCGGTGAAGGTGCACGTGGGCGAGTTCGACGAGGACGTGATCTCCGGCGCGATCCGCCGCGAGCTGCAGCGCGGCGGTCAGGTGTACTACATCTCCAACCGCGTTCGCGGCATCGAGCGCGTGGTGGAACGCGTGCAGGCGGCGGTGCCCGAGGCGCGCATCGGCGTCGGTCACGGACAGATGTCTGAGCACCAGCTCGAGCGGGTGATGGAGAGTTTCGCCGCCGGGAAGATCGATGTGCTCGTGGCCACAACGATCGTGGAGTCGGGCATCGACAACCCGCACACGAACACGCTCATCATCGACGACAGCCACCGTCTCGGCCTGGCGCAGCTCTACCAGCTCAAGGGGCGGGTCGGGCGCAGCCACGTGAAGGCGTATGCATACTTCCTCTTCCCGCGTGGCCAGGCGCTCACCGACCAGGCGTACGAGCGCCTCACGGCTATCCAGGAGCACGCGGATCTCGGCAGCGGCATCAAGGTGGCCATGCGCGACCTCGAGATCCGTGGCGCGGGCTCACTTCTCGGCGCCGAGCAGAGCGGCAGCGTGAGCGCGGTGGGCTTCGACCTGTACGCACAGATGCTGCGCGAGGCGGTCTCCGAGGTGCGGGGCGAACCCGTGCCCGCGCATCCCGAGGTGCGCGTGGACCTGCCGGTCGCGGCGTTCCTGCCCGAGGAGTACGTGCCCGAGGTGGACGAACGCGTGCTGATGTACCGCCGGATCGCCGCAGTCTCGAGTCCCGAAGCACTCGAAGCGATCGCGGCCGACCTGGAGGCCCGCTTCGGTGCGCCACCGCTCCCGGCGCGCGAGTTGCTGGCCATCGCGCGCATCAAAGTGCTCGCGGCCGAACTCGGCATCGGCACCATCTCGCTGGCCCGGCACCGCCTCTCCGTCTCGCCGGTGGCGCTCACCGCCGAGCAGCAGGGGAGGCTCGCGCCGGAGGGTGCCGTGTACGTCTCGCGTACGAGTTCTGTTCATTTCGTGCAATCGGCCGGAGAGGGTCCCACAGCCACGGCTTTGCGCGCGCTCGGTGCTATACTCGGCGGTGTCCGTGACCCGGCGTAGCTCCGGGAGATATCCCCTAGGGAAAGGTTGTTCTTGTGCGTAGATTCCAAGGCGTGGTCGCCTTTGTTCTGGCGTTGGTCCTCATGGGCGCCGTCACCGGCTGCGACAACGTCGCGGCAGTGGCGACCGTGAACGGCGAAGACATCTCCCAGGAGTACTTCGACCGCGTGTATCAGCAGGTGCTCACCCAGATGGGCGGCGAACTGGATGAGGCCACGGCGCTCGAGTACAAGAAGCAGCTGCTCGCGACGCTGATCGAGTCGGAACTGATCACCCAGGAGGCCGAGAAGCTTGGCGCGGACCTCTCGGAGGAGTCGGTCGATGCCAGTATCACGGCGCTCATGGGCGAGATGGACGAGGCGACGCTCGCCTCCACGCTCGAGGCATACGGGATGACCGTCGAAGACCTGCGCATCAGCGTGCGCGACCAGCTCGCGCGCGAGTTCCTCATCGAGAAGGCCGTTGCGGAGTACGAGGTCACGACGATGTCGGAGACCTACTCGCTCCTCTCGCACATCCTCGTCGACACCGAAGAGGCCGCTAACGCCCTCTACGTGCAGTTGCAGGGTGGCGCCGACTTCGCCGAGCTCGCTTCGGCGAACTCGACGGACACCGCAAGCGCGGTGGACGGTGGGAGCCTCGGCTGGTCGCCGACTGATGCATACGTGCCGCAGTTCGCGGACGCTGCCAATGTCCTCGGCGTGGGAGAGACCAGCGCTCCGGTGCAGTCCGACTACGGCTGGCACATCATCAAGAAGGTTGACGAGTACGCCGAGGGTCAGTCGATCGCGGACGCACCCGCGGAGCTCCGCGGCATCCTCGAGGATGGCTCGGCGCAGCTGGCGCTCAACGAGTACGTGCAGAAGCTCCGGGACGAGGCGACGATCAAGTACATCGACGAGACACTCAAGCCCTCCGAGTAAGCGTACGTGAGAGGGGGGGCAGTGGGAACGATCGCGATCGTCGGCCTGGAGCAGGATGCGAGCGGGGCGCTTGACGCCCATGCCGCGCGGCGGCTCCAGGCCGCCGACGTCGTCTTCGTTCCTTCAGCGACCGGCACCTCGGCATCGCTCGTCGCGGCGCTCGGGATCACACCCGTGACGTTCGGCGAGGTCGGTCTCGCTGAAGGCGCTCCGGCCGACCAGGTGGTCGAGGTCCTGCTCGAGCGGTCGCGGGATCGCAACGTGGCGCTCGCGGTATTCGGCTACCCGTTCATCCGCGAGGGCCTCATCTCGGGCATCCTCGCCCGTGCGCACAGCGGTGTCGACCTGTACCCGGTGGCATCCCCGCTCCAGGTGTTGCTGCTGGCGCTCGACGTGGACGCCACGGCGGATCTCGAGATCATCGACGCCGGCAGCCTTGCGGGTGCCGCGCGCACGCGGGACGCACACCTCATCGTCACGGGAGCGGACAACCAGATCCTGGCCCGCGCCGTGGCGGGGCAGTTGCGTGACCGTTACGCGTCCGATCACACCGTGGTCACCGCCAACTCGCTCGAGGGCGGCGGTTTCGACCTCACGCCGATGACCATCGACGAGCTTGCGAAGGTCGAGACGATCGGCCGGGAGACCGCTATCTACGTGCCCCCGACCCGTATCGCCCCGCCGGGCGGCTTTGCCGAGCTCGTTCGCATCATCTCGGTGCTCCGGGCGCCCGACGGGTGCCCCTGGGATCGCGAGCAGACGCACGCGAGTCTCGCGCCGCACCTCATCGAGGAGGCGTACGAGGGGGCCGCGGCCGCCGAGAGCGGTGACGATGCGGCGCTCGCCGACGAGCTCGGGGACGTGCTGCTGCAGGTGGTGCTCCACGCGCAGATCGGTGCCGAGGACGGCACGTTCACGGTCGACGATGTGATCGCCGGCATCATCACGAAGATCCGCCGCCGGCACCCGCACATCTTCGGTACGGTGAGCGCCGAGACCGCCGAAGAGGTCACGCGCAACTGGGATGCGATCAAGCGCGTAGAGAAGCCGCACGCGGGCGTGCTCGGCGAGGTCCCGGAGGCGCTTCCGTCGCTCATGCGCGCGCAGAAGATCTCGCGCCGCGCAGCGGGCGTCGGCTTCGAGTGGGAGGACATCGACGGTGTGTGGGCGAAAGTCCACGAGGAGATCGACGAGCTCAAGGCCACCGGTCACGGAACACCGGAGGCCGAAGAGGAGCTGGGCGACCTGCTCTTCACCGTCGTGAACGTCGCTCGCAAGATGGGTATCGACGCCGAAGCGGCGCTTCGGCGGACGTGCCTGAAGTTCGCCGGCCGGTTCGAGGACATGGAGACCGCCGCGGCCGCGGCGGGCCATCCGCTCGAAGATCTGCGGCCGGATGAGTGGGAGCAGTTGTGGGCGAGGGCGAAGCAGAATGAATCGGTCGCGGATCGCGGCCTCAGTGGAGTGAAGGAGTCGTTGGAGCGATGAGCTACATCACCGATATCACGGCACGCGAGATCCTCGATTCGCGCGGCAATCCGACGGTCGAGGTCGAGATCGTCCTCGACGACGGCAGCTGGGGACGTGCGGCAGTGCCGAGTGGCGCATCCACCGGCGCATTCGAGGCGGTCGAGCTGCGTGACGGCGACTCGGCGCGGTACCTCGGCAAGGGCGTGCTCACCGCGATCGGCAACATCACCGAGATCATCGCGCCTGAGATCGTGGGCATGGAAGCGACCGATCAGCGCGCGATCGACGAGTTCCTGATCGAGCTCGACGGCACGCCGAACAAGGGCCGCCTGGGCGCCAACGCCATCCTCGGTGTCTCGCTCGCGGTGGCCAAGGCCGCGGCCGAGAGCTGCGAGCTCACGCTCTACAGCTACATCGGCGGCTGCAACGCATCGATGCTGCCCGTTCCGATGATGAACATCATGAACGGCGGCGCGCACGCTGATAACAACGTCGACCTGCAGGAGTTCATGATCATGCCCGTGTCCGCCGGCAGCTTCGCCGAGGGCCTCCGGATGTGCGCCGAGATCTACCACACGCTCAAGGACGTGCTGAAGAAGCGCGGTCTCGGCACGGGCGTGGGCGACGAAGGCGGCTTCGCGCCGGACCTCGGCAGCAACGAGGAGGCGCTGCAGGTCATCTCGGAGGCCGTCAAGGAGGCCGGCTACACGCTCGGCGAGCAGATCATGTTCGCGCTCGATCCCGCCTCCACCGAGTTCTACGACGCCGAGCGCCAGGTCTACGTCCTCAAGGGCGAGGGGCGCGAGCTCACGAGCGCCCAGATGGTGGACTTCTGGGCCGGTCTGGTGGACCGCTACCCGATCATCTCGCTCGAGGACGGTATGGCCGAGGAGGACTGGGACGGTTGGAAGCTCCTCACCGACCGCATCGGTGATCGCGTCCAGCTCGTGGGCGACGACCTCTTCGTCACCAACACCGAGCGGCTGGGCAAGGGCATCGAGATGGGGGTCGCCAACTCGATCCTCATCAAGCTCAACCAGATAGGGACGCTCACCGAGACGCTCGAGGCCATCCAGATGGCGCATCGCGCCGGCTACACGGCGGTCATCTCGCACCGTTCGGGCGAGACCGAGGACACGACGATCGCCGACGTGGCGGTCGCGGTGAACGCGGGGCAGATCAAGACGGGCGCCCCGGCGCGCTCCGACCGGGTAGCCAAGTACAACCAGCTGCTGCGCATCGAAGACGAGCTTTGCGGCTCGGCCGTCTACCCGGGCATCGACGCATTCAACAATATCGACCATGTCGACCGGTAGTGGCGCCATGCGGCGTACGAAGCTGATCGCCACGCTTGGGCCGGCGACCGGTGCGCCGGGAGTGCTCGACGCGCTCGTGACCGCCGGCCTCGATGTGGCGCGCCTGAACGCGTCGCACGCCGGTCTCCCCGAGCTCGAGCGACAGCTTGCCGAGGTGCGCGCAGCCGCAGAGCGGGCCGGGCGGCATGTGGCTGTGATGCTCGACCTGGGTGGCGCCAAGCTGCGTCTCGGCGAGGTGGCGGCCGGCACGGTGCTGTCCGAGGGCGAACCGTTCGAGCTCAGGGCGGTGCCGGGCACCGGCGACGCGACCGGTGCGTCGGTCAACCACGTGGCGCTCACGGGTGATCTGCACCCCGGGGATCGCGTGCTCATCGACGATGGTCGCATCGAACTCGTGGTGACCGGCACGGCCCCGGGCGTGGTGAGCACGACCGTTCGCATCGGCGGGCCGCTCGGCAGCCGCAAGGGGTTGAACGTTCTCGGCGTGCGGCTGGGCATCGACGGCATCACGGCGCGCGACCTGGAGCTGCTCGCATGGGCGCTCGATGCGGGCATCGACCTGGTCGCGCAGTCCTTCGTGCGATGCGCCGATGACATCGAGCGCCTGCGATCGGCGATGGGGGAGCGCACAGTCCCGATCGTCGCCAAGATCGAGAAGCATGAAGCGATGACCGACCTCGAAGCGATCGTGGATGTTGCCGACGCCGTGATGGTCGCCCGTGGCGATCTCGGCGTTGAGCTGCCGCTCGAGGCGGTTCCGCCGGCGCAGCGCCGCATCGTCGCGGCGGCACGGGCTGCCGGCACGCCGGTGGTTGTGGCCACCCAGATGCTCGAGTCGATGACCACGGCTGCTCGTCCTACGCGTGCTGAGGCTTCCGATGTGGCGAACGCGATCTTCGACGCTGTGGATGCGGTGATGCTCTCGGGCGAGACGGCGGTGGGCAGTCACCCGGCGCTCGTGCTCGCCACGATGGACCGGATAGTGCGGGCCGCCGAAGAGGTCGCCGTCGAGCACCCCTGGGCGCCCCGTCCGGGCGCCGCTGATGATGTGGCCGCGGCCGTGAGCCGCGCGGTGTGTGAACTGGCCGCGGGGCTCGATCTGGCCGCGATCGTGACCGTCACACAGTCGGGGGCGACCGCGCGCGCGGTGGCAGCACACCGCCCGCACACACCCATACTCGCCGCCACACCCGATCCGGCGACCGCACGCCGACTAGCGCTCGTGTGGGGCGTCCACTCGGCGGTCATCGGCTCGTACGCGACCATCGACGAACTGATCGACGCAGCCGCGGCGGCAGCGCGCGATGCCGGCCTCGCCAGCCCCGGGGAGCTCATCGCCGTCACCGGGGGAGTGGCCGTGCACGTGGCAGGATCGACCAACCTCGTACAGGTGCACCGGGTCTGAACTGCGCATCTCGTTTGCGGGACCCCGGGCGTGCCCATCAATCTCAAGTTGATGTAGAGAGTTTTACTCGGTCGCGCACGGTGGTATCATGCGCGGTGAGGGGATACCCTCGGCATGGACCGTCGCTGGCCTCGTCACACCACTGATTGCACACCCTATGGCTGCACCACGATCGCAGAAAAGGGCACCAGCGAACGCCGGGAAGACCACCGCTGTGCGGAGGTCGGCCTCCCGCGCGTCCACTTCGCGCACCGCCACCTCCCGCACCTCTCGTGCGTCAGCCCCTGCACGCACCACCGCACGCCGCACC
>JBASOJ010000104.1:0-2310 GCA_049658145.1 Coriobacteriia bacterium | reverse complement strand
CCGCACGGCTGCGCCCCCTGCACGCACGGGCGGCGCACCCTCCGATCCCGCCCAGGGTGGGCGTGGGGCATGTGTCTCTCCCGGCTGGGCGTCACGTGATGTCTGCCGCTCGGCCTGACGGGCGGCCCTCACGCGCCCGCTAACATTCAAGCGCTTCCAGCAGAAAGCGCCGCCCAGTTGCGGTATGCTCGGCTGGCAAGTGATTTGGGGCGGCGCGCAGCTGAAGCGCCAGACGTTAGGCGGGGACAGATGCTCGTCCTCTTCGACTTGGATGGCACTCTACTCGACGACCGCGCTGCCGTTGCAGCCGGAGTCCAGGCGTTGCATGCGACGTTCTCGGCCGATCGTGCTTACCAGGAGTTCGTCACCGCGTGGCAAGAGGCCCTCAAGCGTCGCTTCGAGGAGTTCGACGCGGGACACATCGATTTCTACGAGCAGCGTCGGGCACGTGTACGTGACGTGATCGACCCCACATTGGGCGATGAAGCTGCTGACGAAGCGTTCAGCGTGTACCTGGAGGCGCATGAAAGCGCATGGGCTCTCTACGACGATGTCATACCCTGCTTGGATGCCTTGAAAGGGCACATCCTCGGCATAGTCTCGAACGGGATTGGCTCCCAGCAGCGTGCCAAACTCACCCACACAGCCATTCTCGATCGCTTCGAATTGGTGGTGGTCTCCGCAGACGTCGGAATACGCAAACCCGACCCCGCCATCTTCCGCCTCGCGTGCCGGGACCGCGGCACCAACCCCTCGGACGCAATGCATGTAGGCGACCGCTATCAGGCGGATGCTCTGGGAGCTCGTTCGGCCGGGCTTGCAGGAGTATGGCTTGACCGTGACGAGTCACGTGATCCGTCACATGAGGGGCCTGTGGTCTCGACGTTGACCGAATTGGTCGACATGATCTGTCCCGCCTAACTAACCCGTGCTTCCTTAGCTGACGCGCAGGAGTCGTGGGCTAGACTGAGCGGTGGTTGGCGCGCAGCTGAGGCGCCGAGACGTTAGGTGTGCTGAGCCGTAAGGGGGACGCGTGATCACGGAAGCTGAACGTCAGTCCGTCACAGACGAGGAGCAGCTGCGGTGGCTGCCGGTGGGCTACTGGGTCTCTGCCGGGTTCATCGGTGCGTACGCGCTGTTCATGGCCTCATACTTCGCCTTCATCGGGGTCCTGTTCCTGTCCATCCCGGAGGGTGACGCTTCCGGTCCCCCTGCAGGGATGGCCCGGGCGCTGCTCGGCTTCGGTGCCGTGATGTTCCTTGCGATGGCGGCGGTGACGACGCTGAAGGCCATGTCCGGCTTCTGGATCCGCAAGCGGACTCATCGCGTCTGGATTCTCGTGACCGCCGCTATCTCATGCCTGGAGGTGCCATACGGCACGCTGCTTGGTGTGCTCACCTTCATGGTCATGACCCGCCCGTCGGTGCGGGCCCTCTTCGACTTGAGCGAGAGCGACTCGACATCAGATGCGACCGTGTCCGTCGGTGACGGTCAGAACGAGACGATCGGCTCAGACACCTAACCCGTGCTTCCACACAGACGGCGCGCCTCGTGCGCTAGACTCGGGTGGCAAGCGCTCGCCGGCGCGCCGCAGCTGAAGCGCCGGACGTTAGAAGTACCGCCGACATCCCCTCGCTGGGTTTGACCATGGTACAGGAAAGGTATACTTTCTATACCGTTACGAGAGCGAGGGCCGTATGCAGCAATCCTTCGAGTACGACGAGGACGAGAGTCGCTCCAACAAGACGAAGCACGGCATCGACTTCGTCGAGGCGCAGATGCTATGGCTCGATAGCGACCTGCTGCGATTGAGCGCAAACTGCGAGACGGTGCCGCGCTTCCTCTTCGTCGGACGGATTGGTGACCGTCACTGGTCGGCGATTGCCACTTTTCGCGGCGAGAGCATCAGGCTTATCTCGGTACGAAGGTCTCGACCCCGGGAGGTGCGGGCGTATGAAGGCGAGTGAACTGGACAAGAGGTTCGACGAGGGTGTCGAGGACGTCATCGACGAGTTCGACCTCTCGAGCGCGACGCGGCCCAACCGTGAGCAGAAGCGTGTAAACGTCGACTTCCCCGTATGGATGGTCGAGTCCCTCGACCGCGAGGCGGGTCGGCTTGGCGTCACGCGTCAGTCGATCATCAAGGTGTGGATCGCTGAGCGCCTTGAGCGGGCCGGCTGACTTCTAACATTCAAAGTCAGTCCGACGCCTTGCGCGGAGCGGCCGGACCGTCGGACGAGTACCGTGGGGGCATCGCCGGCCCCCGTCCGCTCCTCTGAAGCCTAACCGGAGCGAATCTCGACTCCTTGC
>JBASOJ010000103.1:0-23206 GCA_049658145.1 Coriobacteriia bacterium | reverse complement strand
GGGGAGGCCGGTCTCACGGTGGTCGTGACCGCCGTGATCCCTGTCTGCCGCCACAACGCCGACGCGCTGCCCGCCACGATCGCCGAGCTCGCGTCGCTCGGTGTGCAGGCGGTGCGCCTTGTGCCCTCGGCCGATGCGACCACGCCGGCGCTGGCGCTCCTCGCGGCGGCCTGCGACACCGGCATGGTGAACCGCCTGTGGGTCGAGGTGGATCCCGCCCTTCCGCTCCCCGACACGTACGCGCTTCACGCGGTGCCCGGGGAGGTGCGAGGTGGCTGAGCCGCTCAAGGTCGCGCTACTCGCGATGAACGCGCCCGGCTACCAGTCGCTTGCGATCGCCTACCTGCGCGCCTTCGCCGAAACCGACCAGCGCCTGAAAGGGCGCGTCGCCTTCCAGTCACTCGACCTCACGAGCCAGGACGACGCCTGGTGGGTCGCGTATCGCATCATCGCTCTGGCGCCGGACGTTCTCGGCGCCTCGGTGCTGTGCTGGAACGCGCGCGCAGTCTACGACGTGTGCCGGATCGTGAGGCAGGCGCTCCCGGACATCACGATCCTGCTCGGCGGGCCTGAAGTAGGCCCCATCGCCGAGGAGGTGTTGCGCGCGCACCCCGAGGTTGACGCGGTGGTGCGCGGTGAGGGCGAGGAAGCCTTCGCCGAGGTGTTGGATCTAGTGCGTCGCGGGAAACCGCTCACGCGGGCTGACGGCGTTTCGGCGCGGGACGGCTCGGGTGTCGTGCGTTCGGCTCCCGACCGGCCCCTGATCGCCGACCTGGACACGATCCCATCGCCGTATCTGAGCGGCGTCCTGCAGCCCCGGGAGGGTTCGGCGTACATCGAGGGATACCGTGGGTGCCCCCACCGCTGCGCGTACTGCTTCGAGGGCAAAGGCTACGGGCGCATCCGGTCGTTCAGCCGGGAGCGCGTGGAGGCGGAGATCGCATTCCTCGCCGGGGAGTGTGGCGTCACGACCTTCTCGTTCATCGATCCCGTCTTCAACCTCGCGCCCGAGCGCACGACGTGGCTGTGCGATGCGCTTTCACCTCACGCCTCGCGCGGCCTCACACTGCATACGGTCGAGGTGGATATCGAGCGTATCGACGATGAAGCCGCGGCACAGCTGAAGCGGGCCGGCGTCGTATCGGTGGAGACCGGACCGCAGAGCGTGGGCGCCGCGGCACTCGCCGCGTGCCATCGCGGGTTCGACCGCGAGCGTTTCGCGTCGGGTGTGGGGGCGCTCAAGCGCCAGGGTATCCGGGTGGAGTGCGATCTGATCGTCGGCCTCCCCGGTGATACCGCCCAGGACTTCTTCGCCGGTATCGAGTTCGTGCTGTCGCTCGACCCGGGCAAGCTGCAGACATCGACGCTCCACGTACTGCCCGGAACCGACCTGTACAACCACGCGGAAGAACTCGGTTTGCGCTTCGACCCTGAGCCCCCACACGAGATCGTCGCCACTCCCACGATCGGCTTCACGGACCTGCGTCGCGCCGAGGCGCGTTCGATCTATCTCGCCCGTCAATACGCCGCACGACTCGAAGGAGCGTGACATGTCCGGAGCATCAGGGGTCTCGAGGCGCGCCGAGGGCATCCGGCCCTTCATCGTGATGGATGTCGTCGCGCGGGCCAGCGAGCTTGAGGCGGCGGGGCGTGACATCGTGCACTTCGAGATCGGGGACCCCGACTTCCCGACGCCGGACGTGATCGTGCGCGCGGCCGAATCGTCGATGGCTGGAGGTGACACGGGCTACACGCAGTCACTCGGTCTGCCGGACCTGCGCGACGCGATCACGATGACGATGGGCTCGACGTACGGCGTCGGGGTCGACCCCGCCGACATCGTGGTCACGCAGGGCACATCGCCCGCGATGCTGTTACTCTTCGGCTCGCTCCTCGACCCCGGCGATGAGGTCATCATGCCGGACCCGTGCTACCCGGCGTATCCCAACTACGTCTCGTTCCTCGATGGGGTTCCCGTGCCCATCCGGGTGCGTGCCGAAGACGGGTTCCGCTTCCGTATCGACGAGGTAGAGCGGGCGATCACGCCCCGTACCCGGGCGATCATGGTGAACTCGCCATCGAATCCCACCGGCGGGGTACTCGGGCCCGAGGATCTGGAGGCACTCGCCGCACTTGCGGAGCGCTACGGCATCTGGCTCGCGAGCGACGAGATCTACCACGGCCTGCAGTTCGAGGGGCGCTCACACACCGTCCTCGAGTTCACGGATCGCGCGTTCGTGTTGAACGGCTTCTCGAAGGCGTACGCCATGACCGGCTGGCGGCTCGGCTACCTCATCGCCCCGCGGCAGTTCGTGCGTCCCGCCGAGAAGATCCAGCAGAACTTCTTCCTGTGCGCCAATCACTTCGTGCAGGTGGCGGGCACGACGGCGCTTCTGCATGCGAAGGATGACGTAGCGCGCATGCGCGCCGCCTACGACGAGCGCCGCCGGTATCTCGTGCCGGCACTCCGGGAGATCGGACTCGGGGTGGCGACGGAGCCGCTCGGCGCCTTCTATGTCTTCGCGGACGCCCGCGCATGGGGCGCGGACTCCGTGGCCCTGTCCGCCCGGTTGCTGGAGGAAGCGGGTGTCGCGACCGCTCCGGGTGTGGACTTCGGCCCGGGTGGCGAGGGTTTCCTGCGTTTCAGCTATGCGACCTCGATCGACCGGCTGCGCGAAGGGGTGGAACGGCTGAGCGAGTGGTCGAGCAGTCGCCGTTAGGAAGATTCTTCTGCCGTTCAGCGGTCTGCCGCTTGAGCGGCGATGTGTGCGTGCCGACACACAAGGTGTGTGATTCGGTATGCTACTTGCTTGGTCCTCCCGGCATGTATTCGAATGAGGTGGGGTGCACGTGAGCATAGAGGTCTGGAGCAAGGCCGACCTGCACATCCATTCCAATCACAGTGATGGAACCGGCAGCATCCCGCAGATCCTCGAGTACGTAGCAACCAAGACCGACCTCAAGGTCATCGCCATCACCGACCACAACACCATGGAGGGCGCGCTCTTCGCCAAGGAGCTCGAAGACCTGTACGGGATCGAGGTCGTGGTCGGCGAGGAGGTCTCATCCCGGGAGGGTCATGTCCTCGGCCTGTTCCTCACCGAGGAGATCGAGCCCGGCCTGTCCGCGCTCGAGACGATCCGTCGCATCACCGAGCAGGGCGGCGTCGCCATCATCCCGCATCCCTTCAGCGCTCAGGGCGTCTACGGGCCTTTCGGCCGCGGCGCCTTTCTCGCGACGCTGAGTGACATGGCGTTCCATGCGCTTGAGGTCTACAACTCCGTCCCGTACCTCGGCTGGGCCAACCGTGTCGCCGCCAAGATGTTCAGCGGCGGACAGGGCATCGCGGCGGTGGGCGGCAGCGACGCGCACATGGTCCACAGCGTGGGTCGCGGCTACACGGTCTTCCGGGGTACGACCGCCGAGGACCTGCGCCGTAGCATCGATGAACTCGAGACTCACGCCGAGGCCGACCGCGGAGGTCTGGCACTCGCGTTGCGCTACGTGCGGGCCGTCCCGCAGATCCGTAGGCTTCGTGCCGCCAACTGGGAGCGCTGCCGGGTCAGCGCCTAACGCCTCGGTTCTCCCGTTGCGGCTTGCTCGAGGGGCTCCAGCGCGCTCGCACACACCGCGTTCACGAACGCCTCGTCGCCGCCCCAGGGGGCGAGTGTCATCACGTGCACGCTCTCCGGCACCCGTGCGAGTGAGATCGCGTGCCTCAGATCGAGCGCCGTCTCGAGCGTGGGCAGGGCTATCGTCGCAGCGGCGACCACGATGCGTGTGCATCCGAGCGCCGCAAGGTGGCGGACCACCTCGGTGACATTGGGAGCCTGCCAGTCCAGCCACGCGATGCGGACGTGCTGCTCGGCGAGTCCCGCCTCACACAGCAGCATGCGCACGCGCTGGTCGAAGTAGTTCTCAACGTTTCCCGCGGAGGAGTAACGCCGCTCCCACACGGGCGGTAGCCCCTGGTCCACGAGTACGACGCCGACTTCGGCGTGGGATACGCCCTCCGTGAGCGCCAGCACGCGTGCGGCCAGCCGGTCGGGAAGGCAGCGGTCGTTCCACACCGGGGGACCGAAGTGCACCGCAGGTCCATCACCATCACGCAGCGAGCGGTCCAGGACGGCGCGTGCGGCCTCGAGGGGTGCCGACTCCGAAGCGCCGAGGACCACGACGCTCACTTTGGTGGCGCCCTTGGCCGCAAGGCGCGCGATCGTGAGCGTGAGCGAGGCAGGGTTGTGAGACCAGGCCGGCTCGACGTCGCCCACGCGATCACCGAGGCAGGCGGCCACCCGCGTGACGAGTTCGCGCATGACGTCCGAGCCGGGCGCGCGTCCCCCCACGGCGCGGTATCGCGCCTTGTCCGCGTAGAACACGAACGGGAGCGCGGTGGTCGGCACCTCGATCTCGGCGCTCTCGGCGAGCAGGTTCTGGCGGAGAGCGACCGCACGGGGGTCGTAGCGCTCCGGCTCAGCGCACGCCAGGAGCACGACGGCATCGTGAGACGCGTTCGTTGCGGATCCGGGCATGGTGACCGGGCGGGTACGGGGCGCGAGGTGGGGGAGTGCCGTGGCCGCGACCGCGAAGCCCGCAGCGGTACCTGCGAGCAGCACGAATGTCGCCGCGGCGACGGCCTCGAAGGAGTCGTAGCGTGCCGCAAGGATGCCGAAGGCGTCGAGGGCGCCCACGAGACCGGCGAGTCCGGTGATGCTGGCGAGGGGAGCCACGGTGCGCGACAGCACGAGCGCCGCAACGACCGCGGCCCCGAAGATGACACAGCCGGCCAGGAGTGCGAGCCAGGATGCCACGTGCACGAGCTCCCTTCCGGGCAAGACGATAGTGTATGTGCGCGTGTCGCGCCACGCTCACACCTTGACAAGGATACCCCATGGGGTATACTGACGAACCGAAGATCAACCCTGACGAGGAGGAGATTCCCGTGAGTGAGACAGTACGCGAGATCAGTGAAGCGCAGTTCCAGGTCGAGGTGCTCGATTCAGCCAAGCCTGTCGTCGTCGACTTCTGGGCGCCGTGGTGCGGTCCGTGCCGGATGGTCGCCCCCGAGCTCGAGAAGCTTGCGGGGAAGGTTGGGGACCGCGTCTCGTTCGTCAAGGTGAACGTCGATGAGGCCCGTGACGTGGCTATCAAGTACGGCATCATGAGCATCCCCACCATCGCCAAGTTCGAAGGTGGTACTCTGGTTACCCAGGTAGTGGGTGCGCGTGGGGCCGATGCACTCGGCCGCGAGTTCGGTTTGGTGTGATCCGGAGCTATGCCGACGTACGAGCTTCGCTGCCTGGAGTGCGGACATGAGTTCGACCGCTTTCTGATGCGCCTCTTGCGCGATGCGGACCGGGTGTGTCCCGAGTGCGGGTCGACAAAGGTCGCGTCAGGGGTCGGCGGGGGTTTCGTGACCCGTGCGAGTGATTCCGGTTCGGCCTGCGTGCCGAGGGGCGGCTTCAGTTGAGGATAGCCTGCCGCCCGTGAGGTGCGCCCGGCATGGCGGTGGCGATGGAGTTCACGTATAGACGAGAGGGGCGCAGACCCTTCTCCGAGATGGTCGAAGCCGTGGAGCGGTCCGTACGCTCGCACGGCTTCGACGTTGTCCGCTGTCATGACCTGCAGGCCACGCTGGCGACCAAGGGGTTCGAGATCCAGCCGCTCATGGTGTTCGACATCGGTTCGGCGGAGAGGTCGGTCGACCTGTGCAAGATGCACGTCTACACCGAAGGCGATGTGGTCTGGGTCAGCGCGATAAGGCCGGTGGCGCTGTGGCAGGAGATCGGCACCACAGACAGTGCGATGGATGCCGAGGCCGAAGCCTCCGTGGTGTCGCTCGTGGACGCGGCGTGCGTCTAGCGGCAGGGAACCGCTACTGAACGCAACTGGAGTACTTGAGGAAGACCTTGATCGCCTCGTCGATGAGCTCGTCACGGTCCTTGATGCTGTCGTCCACGAGGCAGGTCTTCATCGAGTAGCCGATGATGTGCAGGCCGACCTGGTTGAGCGCCGACTTTGCCGCCATGATCTGCGTGAGCACGGCCTCGCAGTCCGTACCCGTCTCCACCATCGTCTGCAGTCCGCGAATCTGACCTTCGAGCCGACGGAGCCGGTTGATGATGCGCTTGCGCTCCTCCTCGGTGGGAGTGAGTGCGATGCCGGCGGGCTTATCCATGGGAGTCTCCTTGCACGGGTGCAGCGCTGGCGTACAATCGAATGGTTTGTGCTCGTCAATATACCCCTAGGGGGTATGTACGGCAAGGGGATGCCATGGGGTACACAGAGCCTCGCGCAGCAAGTGATGACCGCATACGTGCCGTCCGGCGCGTTCTGTGGTGGGTCCTTGCGCTCAACATCGGCGTAGCCGCGGCGAAACTCGTCTATGGTCTGCTGATCGACTCGGTCTCGGTCACCGCCGATGGCTTCCACTCGATGTTCGACGGCACCTCCAACATCATCGGATTGATCGGGCTGAGCGTCGCGGCCCGTCCCGCGGACCGCGGTCATCCCTACGGGCACGGCAAGTATGAGACGTTCGCCTCGGCTGCGATCGGTGCGCTGCTGCTGTTCGCCGCGTGGAGGGTCGGCTCCTCGGCGATCGAGCGGCTGGCGCATCCGGGCGAGGGACCGGCGGTTGACGCGATGAGTTTCGTCGTCATGCTCGTGACGCTCGCGGTCAACCTTGTGGTGACCACTATGGAGCGGCGGGCCGGGAACCGGCTCGGCAGTGAGATCCTCAAGGCGGATGCGAGCCACACGGGAAGTGACGTACTGGTCACGCTCGGTGTCATCGGCGGCCTGGTCGCAGTGCGGCTCGGCTTCCCGATCGCGGACCCGGTCCTCGGTCTGGTGGTCGCCGGCTTCATCATCGTCACCGGCATACGCGTCCTCGCCTCGGCGGGCTCCTCGCTCGCGGATACGGCGCGACTGGCGCCTGCGGACGTGAGCACGGTGGTACTCGCGGTCAAGGGCGTGAGGGGCCTGCACGACGTACGCACGCGGGGAACGGAGAGCGACGTCTACGTGGACCTGCACGTGCAAGTCGACCCGAATGTGACGGTTGCCGAGGGTCACGCGATCGCCGAGCGGGTGGAGCAGGCGGTTGCCGAGGACTTCGCCGAGGTGCGCGACGTGATCGCCCACCTGGAGCCATACGATGACTATCAGCAGCGTAAGACCGCGGAGCAGGAACAGGACGGCCGGCTCTGATGGCACGTGAGAGTGAAGCAGGGCGCCGCGCCGAGGGGTACGTTCTAGTCCTGGCGGCCGCTGCGTGCTGGGCAGGCGGTGGTCTCATCGCCAAGTGGCTGTTCACCGCGCCCGGCCCCGCCACGGCGGCCTGGCCGTTTCCGCCACTCGGCATCGCCGTCGATCCGCTGGTGCTCTCCGCCGCCAGGGCGGTCGTCTCGGCACTCATCGCGTTCGCCTACCTGCTCGTGCGGCGGCGCGACCTGCTTCGGGTGCGCGGTAGAGACCTGCCGTTCCTGGCGTTCTTCGGGGTGTTCGGTCTTGCGCTCGTGCACTTCGCCTACTTCAAGACGATATCGCTCACGGGTGTGGCCACCGCGATCCTCCTCGAGTACCTGGCGCCGGTCGTCGTGTTGCTCGTCTCGGTGGCGTTCCTGGGCGAGCGCCCCACCTGGGCGCTGCCGGTCGCGGTGGGACTGAGTGTGACCGGGTGCGCGCTGATGGTGGGAGTGATCGGCGGCGAGGGCCTGTCGGTGTCCGGGGAGGGCCTGTTCTGGGGGCTCGCATCCGCACTGTTCTTCGCCGGCTACTCTCTGATGGGGCGCTATGCAGCGCACCGCTTCGCGCCGTGGACGCTGCTCACCTACGGCCTGGTCGCGGCCACCCTATTCTGGCTGGTCTTTCTCGGGGGGCCGGAGCGGGTCATCGCCCTGCTCTCGGACTGGCGCGCCCTTCTCGCCGTGATCGTGCTCGCGGTGGTGAGCACGATCATCCCGTTCGGCGCGTTCCTCAAGGCCTTGCATCTTATCGAGGCGACGCAGGCCTCGGTCACCTCGACCGTCGAGCCGGTGATCGCCGGTATCGCGGCGTGGTTCATCTTCTCCGAGCACCTCGGCTGGCTGCAGTTGCTCGGGGGCGCTCTCGTCATCGCCGCGGTTGTGCTTTCCCAGTTCCGGACACGCATGCCCGCGGAGATGCCCGTCGTGGCCGACGAGCGGTTTGGGCACGCGGCGCCACGAGCATAATCGCCTGTGGTACGTTGTTTGCTTGCGACGCCCCCCCTCAGAGGCTCCGATGGATCTCACGCACCGGCCAGAACTGCGGCAGAAGGTCACACTCTCACCCCAGGTCTACCAGGGGCTGAGCATGCTCGCCATGCCCGTCGCCGAGCTCCAGACGCTGATCGAGACCGAGCTGCTCGAGAACCCGGTCCTCGAGGTCGAAGAGGACGATTTTGACTCCGAGGTCGAGGAACAGCGCGACGAGGATCCCGAGGACGAGCGTTCATGGGATGAGTGGCTCGATCAGTATGAGGAGCTCGAGAGCATGGACGGCTCGGGTCCCCGTGACCCTAACGTCGAGGAAGTGAACTCGGAGGACTTCGTCGGCGGCGTGATGAGTTTCGGGGACTACCTGCTCGAGCAGCTCGGCATGCTCGACATCACCGACGAGGTGGAGCTTGCCGCGCGGGCGATCGTGGGTTCGCTCGATGAGGACGGCTTCTTCGTGAGCGACTGTGCCGAGATCGCGCGGATCACCGGTGTGAGCGGCCAGGTCGCCGAGGAGGCGCTCCGGGTGGTACAGCAGCTCGACCCGCCAGGCGTCGGCGCGCGTTCGGTGAAGGAGGCGCTGCTTCTGCAGGCCGAGGTCATCGGCGTCACGTCGCCCATCCTCACGACGATCATCGAGCATCACCTCGACGACGTCGCGGTGAACCACTTCCGAAAGATCGGGCGCGCGGTGGATGCGAGCGAGGCCGAGGTGCGCGAGACCGTCGAGACCCTTCGCCTGCTCAACCCGCGCCCCGCGGGCGCGTTCTCGCCCGGGCCTGCGCCGGGGTACGTCGTTCCCGATGTCACGCTCCGCCGGTTCGGCGACGAGTGGCTGGTGATCCCCAACAGCGAAGCGGTGCCCACACTGCGCGTGAGTCCCCGCTACCGCTCGATGTTGCGCTCCGGCTCGTCCACCGACGATGAGACGCGCCGGTACCTCAAGGACAAGATCCGCCAGGCCGAGTCGTTCATGCGCAACGTCGATCGCCGCAAGGACACCGTGAGCCGCATAGCCCAGATAGTGCTCGAGGTGCAGCAGGACTTCTTCGAGGATGGCAAGGGCGATCTGCGCCCGCTGCGGCTCGAGGACGTTGCTGGCGAGATCGGGGTGCACCTCTCGACCGTGAGCCGCGGCGTGACCGGCAAGTACATGGCCACTCCGTACGGGTTGTTCGAGCTCAAGCACTTCTTCTCGGGCGGCTACCGGTCGAGCACGGGGATGGATGTCGCGTCGACGACCGTGAAGCAGCGCCTTCGCGATCTGCTCGCCGCCGAAGAACCCGCCAGCCCACTGTCGGACCAGCGGCTCGCGGACGCGCTCAAGGCTGACGGGATCGACGTGGCTCGCCGTACCGTAGCCAAGTACCGCGAGGAACTCGGCATCGAGCCCTCCTGGGCTCGCAAGCGCCGATGAGCGCGGAATCGCGGGAGACGCCGCTGCTCCGGGCACGCCGGGCTTTCAGCTCGAGCTCCCGGCGGGACGTCCTGGTTATCATCATGATCCTCGGCGCGATCGCGTCGCTGCACCTGCTGAGTGACACGTCACCGCAGGCGGCGACGATGCACCTGTTGTTCCGCAAGCTCTACTACGTCCCCATCATGTATGCCGGATTCGCATTCGGCTGGCGTGGCGGCTTTGCCGTCGCCGTCGCCTCCGTGGTCCTCCTTGCGCCGCACGCCCACACCTCGAGCGGCATGCCTGTGGCGCAGAACGTGGACAACCTGTACGAGATGGCGATGTACCTCACCATCGGTCTGCTCTTCGGCTGGCTGCGCGACCTGGAGGAGCGCAAGGCCGCCGACCTGCGGCAGGTGAGCCTCCGCCTCGAGCAGGCGTACCACACGCTGGAAGAGCGCGCCATCCAACTCGTGAACATCCAGGACTACACCGGGGCGATCCTGCGTTCGATCACTTCGGGAGTCATCACCGTGAGTCCCGACGGCTCGGTGGCCACCGTGAACGTCGCCGCGGAGCGCATGCTGGGCATGCGCGAGGAGGACATGGTCCCGCGCAGGATCGGGCGCCTGTTCACTGACGACGGCGGGCTCGACGGCACGCTGACGCGCTTCCTCAGCGGCCAATCGCCGAAGACGGTGTCCGACGTGCAGGCCGTGACGATCGACGGGCGAACCGTCCACCTCGAGGTCGCGATGGCCCGGATGCGGGATGTTGGAGGGCGAGCGCTCGGTGCCGTGGTCACCCTGGAGGACGTCTCCGAGGTTCGGGCGCTCACCGACCAGCTCATCCGGACCGACCGCCTCGCAGCCATGGGCGAGCTCACCGCCGGCGTCGCTCATGAGGTGCGCAATCCGCTCGGCATCATCCGCGCCTCGGTACAGCTGGTTGAGGACTCAGAGGGCGATCCAGCGCGCGTGCGCGACGCCACTCGCATCATCAAACAGGAGATCGATCGCCTGGATCGGGTCATCAAGGCGCTGCTCGACTTCGGTAGGCCGTCGGCCCCGACGCTCAGGCAGACGAACGTCGAGGACGTCGTGGATGACGTGGTACTGTTCACCCGTCAGTTCGCGGTGCAGGCGCACGTGGAGATCGAGACGATGTTCGCGGCGGCAAACGCGGCGGTGCTGGCCGATGCCGATCAGCTCAAGCAGGTGCTGATGAACCTGGTCTCCAACGCCGTGCAGGCGATGGAGGACACCGGCGGCCGGATCGTGGTGCGGGTGTGGGACGACGACGCCTTCGTGTTCGTGTCTGTCGTGGACGGCGGACCGGGAATGCCCCCCGAAGTGCTCGAGAAGGTCTTCGACCCGTTCTACTCCACCCGCAGTGATGGAACCGGCTTGGGCCTCACGATCGTCCACCGGATCATCGACCAGCATGGCGGACGCGTTGAGGTGCAGAGCGCGCCCGGAGTGGGCACGACCTTCACGATCGCGCTCCCGGCGACCTCCAGAGGAAGGAGCGACCGATGAAACACCGCGTGCTCATCGCGGATGACGAGAAGAACATGCGCTGGGTCCTCAGCCAGGCACTCGAATCGGAGGGGTACGAGGTCATCGAGGCCGCCGACGGAAAGGAGGCCCTTTCCGCCGTGGCCGACCAGGCGCCGGACATCCTGATCCTCGACCACAAGATGCCCGCACCGGACGGGATGGAGGTACTGCGCCGCATACGTGCCAAGGGCCACCGCTTCCCGGTGATCATGCTCACCGCGCACGGCAACGTGCAGACCGCCGTCGAGGCGATGAAGGCGGGCGCGAGCGAGTACCTGACCAAGCCGTTCGATCTCGATGAGCTGCGGCTCAGCATCGCGAAGGCCCTCCAGATGAGCGCACTGGCCGCCGAGGTGGACCGGCTGCGCGAGGAGCTGGATCGCGACTGGGACGTGGACGGCATCGTCGCCACCGACCCCGTGATGCTCGATATGTTGGAGACCGTGAAGAAGGTCGGCGCAACTTCGGCAACGGTGATGCTCTACGGAGAGTCGGGCACCGGTAAGGAGCTCGTCGCCCGGGCGATCCACCGGCTCTCGGCGCGTGGGACGAAGCCGTTCATCTCGATCAGCGCAGGAGCGCTGCCCGAGACCCTCCTGGAGAGCGAGCTTTTCGGGTACGAGAAGGGCGCGTTCACGGGTGCGGTGACGGCGAAGCCCGGACGCTTCGAGATGGCCAACGGCGGCACGCTGTTCCTCGACGAGATCGGAGACGTCTCACCCGCTGTGCAGGTCAAGCTTCTGCGCGTGCTGCAGGAGCGCACGTTCGAGCGCCTCGGCGGTACGCGCAGTATCGAGGTGGATGTGCGGGTCATCTCCGCCACGAACCGGGACCTGCAGCAGCTCATTGCCGATGGGACCTTCCGGGAGGACCTCTACTACCGCCTGAACGTGGTCCCTCTGACCATCCCGCCACTGCGGAAGCGCCCCGCGGACATCCCGCTGCTGGTCGCGCACTTTCTGGAGAAGTTCGGCGCGGGGAAGCGCACGATGACCGCCTCGGCGATGGAGGCACTGGTGAGCTACCAGTGGCCGGGCAACGTCCGGGAGCTCGAGAACACGATCGAGCGGGTCGTCATCCTCTCGCACGGCGAGACCATCGATGCCGATGACCTGCCGGCCGAGGTGCGCGCGGGCGTGAGTGTCTGCGACGCCGGCTCACGGTGCTTCGTACTGCCCGATAGCGGTCTCGACCTCGAGGAGGTGGAGCTCGACCTCGTCAGGCAGGCACTCGGCCGATCCGGCGGGAGCGCCCCTCAGGCGGCGAAGCTCCTCGGCCTCACCACCAAGACGCTCCAGGCGCGCATGGAGCGCTACGGGTTGTAGCGTCGCGGCTCCTCCGTTGTTTGGCACATGGCTTGCAACCCATGGCGTGTCCGTGCGCGTGTCCCGGGAGAGCGTCACATGAGCAAGATGAAGCAGTATCGGCTTCGTGTGGCTGGCATCGTCGCCATCGTGGCAGCGGTGGCGGGCGTGGCCCTGCTGCTCCATGCCGACTCTCACGTAGCCGGCTCGGTCGTTGCCCGTCCGCTCACCTGGATCGCGCCACTGCTGACCGTTCTCGTGCTCGTCGGCGTGGGCTGGATCCTGCTCTCGCAGCACCGCAGCGACGATCGACAGCACCCGTCGTTCGAGCGCTGCCCGTCCTGCGAACGTGACGTGCTCGGCAAGTGGCGGATGTGTCCGTACTGCGGCGCGATGATCCACGGCGCGAACCCGTCGCCGGCCCCGACGATCGGCCAGACCGACCGCTGATCCGCCTCTCATGAAGGAGCTCCGATGGCAACAGTCACCAGGCAGTTCATCACAACGGGCATGCACTGTCCGTCCTGCTCGATGCTCGTCCAGATGGATGTGGCCGATCTCGAGGGCGTGACTTCGGTCACGTCCGATCATCGCACCGCCATGACCGAGGTCACCTACGATGACGACGTGACGGGGCCCGATGACATCATCGGCGCCATCGTCAAGGCGGGTTACGGCGCGGAGCTGGCGCAGTCGTAACTCAAGAGGCCCTGCGCGGCGGCCGATCATCGGCGCTGGACTGCCGGCGCGCCTCGCGGTAGAAGTTGTCGTGACGTTAGGTCCGCACACGAGCGGGTGATGGGGGTCTTCCATGGATGGCTTTGTGCAACTGTTGACTGCGGCCGGCGCCGGCCTCCTCACCTTCCTCTCGCCGTGTGTGCTCCCGCTGATCCCGGGCTACGTCGCCTTCATGACCGGGATGAGCGCGAGCGAGCTGACCGCCGAGGACCGTAAGCTGTCCACGATCCTCGTGCCATCGCTGCTCTTCGTCGCCGGATTCACCATCGTGTTCGTCGCGCTGGGCGCATCGGCGTCCGCTGTCGGCTCCTTCATGACCGCCAACCGGAAGCTGTTCGAGATCGTCGCGGGCGTGATCATCCTGGTCCTCGGCTTCTTCATGCTCGGCATCGTGAAGGTGCCCTGGCTCTACGGCGAGGCGCGCTTCGAGATGCAGAAAGCGCGCAAGTTCGGCACGCTGGCTGCGCTCGTGATGGGTATGGCCTTCGCGTTCGGCTGGTCGCCCTGCGTCGGTCCGATCCTCGGCTCGATCCTCATGATGGCCGCCAACACCGCCGAAGTCGGGCGCGGTGCGCTGCTGCTGGCGATGTACTCACTGGGACTCGGTATCCCGTTCGTCCTCGTCGCGATGATGCTGGGACGGATCAAGCCGGTGCTCAACTGGCTTAACCGGCACGCTCTGGTGATCAACCAGGTCGCCGGCGTGGTGCTGATGGTGCTCGGTGTGCTCATCCTCACCGGATGGATCGGTCCGGTCGTCGGCTTCCTCTCGATGTTCATCCCGAAGATCGGCGGATAGCGGGCTCTTTGCCCCGGTGAGGGCCGTACTCTACGATGAGGGCCGGGGTATGTCCGCTCTCCAACGGACGGGGCAGGTCTCGCATGCGGCGTCGCAAGGGCGCGCGGCTCACGCTCACCAATAGGTTTCTGCTGCTCGCGGCGGTCATCGTCGTGAGCACGACGGTCTTGCTTCTCGCCACGTCCGCCGCCGGCGTCTATGACATGGCTAGGCGGCAGGAGTCGACGCGTCTGGCTGCTTATCGGGACATCCTGCTGGAGGAGCTTCGCAGTCACCTCAGGACTCTGCGTGACGCGACGTCGGCGACCGCCGAGAACCCGGCGCTCGGTGCCGCCGATGCCGGTCAGGTCGATGCGACACTCTCAAGGCTTGCGTTGGACAATGCCGAACTCCTTCAAGGGGCGGCGCTCCTCGACGCGAATGGCATCGTGATCGACGCATGGCCGGCGGACACCCTCGTGGGTGCGTCGACCGCGGTCTACGAAACAGCGGAGACCTCGTTGACCGCCGCAGTGTACCTGTGGGACGCCCCGAGGCTCGATGACGCTCAGGGAACGATGTGGGTGGTCGCGCCCGTCCGGGGGGAAGGCGGCGAGCAGAGGGTCCTGCTGAGTCGGCTCAGGGACAGCTTCCTGAGTCGCGTCCTGACGGATCTCTCGGACCTGCCAGGTGCGTCCACCGCGCTGGTGTTCGACGGTGACGGGCGTGTGGTCTACCGGAGCGAAGGGGCGCTGGCTCTCGAGGGTGCGTCGATGGAATTCACACCGGACTCCAGGGAACCGTCCGGTGGCGAGTTGATGATCGATGGCGACGTGGGTCAGTCCGGTCCCTATGCGGAGATCGACGCGCTGTCACAGCTCGGCTGGACCGTCGCGGTCGTGGATCCTTCCTCGGCGGCGTGGAAGGAGACGCAGGCGGCGCTCGCGCCCGGTGTTCTCGGCTGGGTCGCTGCCCTCGCGCTCGCGCTCGTCACCGCCCTGGCGGTCGTGAGTCGGATGACGCAACCACTGAAGGAGCTGGAGACACGCGCGACGGCGCTGGCCTCGGGAAGCGCGGTGGAGGTCGAGACGGTCGTCGAGCACGATGAGGTCGGCCGTCTCATCGAGGCGTTCAACTCCGTGGTCCGGCGGCTCAACCGGATGAACGACATCTCAGAGCTGCTGGCGCGCGCCTCCGACCGGTCGCTCGTGCTGGCAGGCGTGACGTCGGCGGTCGCCCACATGCTCGACGCCGTCGACGCCGAGGTCCTGCTGCTCGGTGCACAGGGGCAGCTCGACCTGGTCGCGGCCGAGGGTGTGTTATCGGGTAGGGAAGGGATCACGGTACGGCTGGCTGACGTCCCGTGGATCGCGGAGGCGATCACGACGGGGCAGCCGGTGGGCGCCCCGGCCGGGGCCAGAGACGCGTACCTTGACCTGCACGGGCCGAGCGTGGGTGCGGCGCTCGCTGCCCCTCTGCGCGCGGCATCGGAGACGATCGGCGTCACGGTGGTGGTGAGGCACACGGATGTCGCCTTCACCGAGGCCGAGGTCGATACGGTGCGAACGTTCGCGGCACAGGCGTCGGTCGCACTCCAGAACTCACGATTGTTCGAAGACGAACGTCGCTCGCGACGTGAGGCCGAGGCGCTGCGCTCCGTGGCCGAGCGGGTGGCATCACCCGGTGACATAGAGACCGTCCTGGCCGATGTGGCGCGGATGCAGGCCGATCTGGTCGGATCCGGCGTGGCACATGTGGCGCTGGTGGACAGGAAGTCATACGGGCTCCGTGAGCCCGACGAGCCCGCCGATGAACAGGCGTGGATCGCGCTCTGGCGGACGGTGGCGGGGGAGGGTGAGGACCCTGCCGAACCGGTGTGCGTAGATGTGAGGTCCGTGAACCCCGACGCGGCCGAGCTCATGCGACAACAGGACGTCTCGGTGGCGCTCCTCACGCCGCTGTACCGCGCCGCCGGTTTCGCGGGTGTGATGGTTCTCTCGTCCACAGCCCCGTGTGATGCGCTCTCGCCGCGACGTCTCGCGCTTGCCGGCACGGTGGGCAGACAGGCCTCGCTGGCGCTCGAGAACGCGTTTCTCTATCAGCAGGCCAAGAAGCGTGCGGACGACCTCGAGACGATCTTCAGGATCAGCCATGCGGTGAGCTCGTCGCTTCAGAGCCGGATCGTCCTTAATCGCGTGCTCGACGTCGTGCAGAAGATGCTCTCGGCGGATGCGGTCATGCTCATGACCTACGATGCGCAACGCAAGCTGATCTCTGTGCCGATGGCGCGTGGCATCCTCCATCGTGACATGCTCGAGGCGACTTTCCGCCCCGGTGAGGATGTCCCCGGGCGCGTATTCGAGACCCGCGAGCCGGAGCGCTACGATCGCATCTCGACCGCCGACACCCTGTTGCTCAACTCGGCGGCTCAGCAGGGGCTCGAATCACTGCTGGCGGTACCGCTGCTCGCACGCGGCAGGAGCATCGGCGTCCTGGTGGTCTTTGCCCGGGAGCCCGCCGCTTTCTCGACCGATGAACTCGATCTCCTGCGAACTTTCGGCTCGCAGGCCGCGCTTGCGATCGATACCGCGGAGATGTTCAGTCGCGAACACAACGTCGCGACCGTGCTGCAGGAGAGCATCCTGCCGATTCGGCTGCCGCGCATACCGGGTATCGAGGCGAGCAGTGTGTATCTGCCCGCCGGGACCGATGCCGACATCGGGGGCGACTACTATGACCTGTTCACGGCGCCCGACGGGCGGGTGGTCGTATCGATCGGCGACGTGTGCGGGAAGGGCGTCCTGGCGGCGACCAAGACCTCGATGATCAGATACGCGCTTCGCGGCATGGTAGTGGCCGGACTCGAGCCGGCGCGCGTGCTCGCCGAGCTCAACACGATGCTACTCGAGGCGGGCGATGCTACGAGCATCGTCACCCTGTGGCTGGGCTACATCGACACGACCACCGGGCGGCTCCTGTACGCCGATGGCGGGCATCCTCCCGGACTGCTGCGGCGCTCCTCGGATGCCCGTATCGAGCGACTTGCGACCACCGGCGCCCTGCTGGGCGCGGTACGGGGCATCACGTGGACGCAGCTGGAGGTGCCGATCGAGGACGGTGCCACGCTGCTGCTGTACACCGACGGGGTGACCGAGGCGCGCAGCGGAGACCGGTTCTTCGGAGAGGGGCGCGTCCGTCGTGCGTTGCGCGCGGGGGGCTCACCGGCGAGCGTGGCGCAGCGGCTGCTCTCGCAGGTGCAGCGCTTCGCATCCGGCGAGCTCAGAGATGATGCCGCGATACTCGCCGTCGCGTACGTTCCCGCCTACGAGGCGGCCGAGGGTGTTTCGCCCTGACCCCGGGGGGTAATCCAAACCGGTAGGCGGACTGAGCCCGCGGAGGCGGACGATGAAGATTCTGACCGAGCACGAGTCTGATGCTCGCATATGCATGGTGAGGGTCCAGGGTGACGTCGACTCCTCGACGGCCCCCGAACTGCAGTCGGCGCTCGAGGCGGCCGTGCATCGGGGCTGCGTCAACCTGGTCGTGGATCTCGCGAAGGTCACCTATGCGGACAGTTCGGCACTGGGTGTGATCGTGTCGATGAATCGTATGCTCGAACCCAAGGGCGGCCGACTGGTGTTGGCCGGCGCCACGCGTGATATCGCACGGATCCTTGAGATCTCAGGGCTGGTGGGTGCGGCACCCACCATCTCAGCGGCGCCGGACGCCGTGGATGCGATGGAGGGTCTGAAGCTGGCGGCTCCGGTCGAGTCGCCGCTATGGAGCCGGTCGATGGATCTACCCGCCTCCTCGACGTCGCTCGCCGCCATGCGAGCCGAGGTCTGCGCCGCGCTGGAGCCGCTCGGCGTCGCCGAGGCGACGCAGTTCGACATACGCGTCGCAGTCGGAGAGGCGCTGTCCAATGCCGTCCGCCATGGCTCGCCGCGGGGTCAAGGCGACAGCGTGGCCGTCACGGTGACGGCCTACCCCGATCGTGTCGTGCTGGTCGTGCTGGATCGCGGGGAAGGCTTCGACGGCGAGTCGTCCAGTGACGGTGATCCATACGCCGCATCCGGACGGGGTGTGATGTTCATGCGAGCGCTGATGGATCACGTGATCTTCGAGCAGCAGCCCGGGGGCGGTACGGCGGTGACGCTCGTGAAGCACCTCGGCGAGCCAAGTCCCGGCACCTGTCGGCCGGTTTCGCGTGATTAGTCCACAAAAGCGGTATCCTAGCCAGGGGAGTACATCCGAGGGAGGCTGCAGAGTGGAACTGATGGATGCAATCCGCGCGCGCCGGTCGATCCGCGTGTTCGACGGTCGCCCCGTAGACCGCGAGATCGTCGACCGGCTGATCGATGCGGCAACGTATGCTCCGTCTCGCTTCAACGTCCAGCCCTGGCACTTCCATGTGGCGATGGGTGAGTCTCGCAGGCGCGTGGCCGAGGTCATGGCGATGACAACGGCGTACATGGATGAGTACCTCGACGTGCTCGGGCCGGACGGCATCGAGCACGCTGCACGGTTCTACGCGGATCTCGGTGGTGCGCCGGTCATCATCGGCATCTCGGCGAAGCATGTCGAGGACTCCGCAGAGTGGCTGGATGACACCATCGCCATCGGCGCGGCACTCCAGAACTTCCTGCTGGCCGTCGCGGACGCAGGACTCTCCGCATGCAGCCTGACGGCGCCTCACTGGATCCGCGACAAGCTTCTCGAGGTCTTCGAGATCCCCGAGGGTGCGGACATCATGGCGCTCATCGTCTTGGGCTACGGCGATGAGACGCCCTGTGAGAGGGACCGTCACACGAATGTCGCAACCTACCTGAGGTGACCGCTCCGCCGCTGCGCGCAGTCTTCTTCGACGTCGGCAACACGCTGCTGTACGCCGATCCGAGTGTGTCCGAGGTGTGCCGCCAGGTGCTCGCCGAGGCCGGTCATATCCGCGATCTCCACGTCATCGATTCCTTCATGCCGCTCGTAGACGCCTACTACGAGGAACGTTACGAGGAGGATGACGCCTTCTGGACCGACGAGGAGCGGACCTCCTCGGTCTGGGTGGGCATGTACTCGATGCTGTGCCGTCGGCTGGGCATCGAGGACGAGGCTGTCGACCTTGCGCGGAGGGTGTACAGCGAGTTCGGTCGCCCGGACCGCTGGTCGGCGTACGAGGATGTCCGTCCCGCGTTCGAGCGGCTCAAGAACCGGGGTCTCCGGGTGGGGATCATATCCAACTGGGATGCCCGGCTCGTGGGGCTGCTCCGGGGTCTCGGCTTCGGCGATGTGCTCGACGACATCGTCTCCTCGGCAGACGTGGGCGTGCACAAGCCCGACCCCCGCATCTTCGAGCTTTCGTGCGAGCGCATCGGCGTTCGGCCCGGGGAGGCGGCGCACGTGGGCGACCACCATTACGCCGACATCCTAGGTGCGAGCGCGGTGGGGATGCGCGCCGTGCTGATCGACCGGCATGGGGTGGTCGACCCTGCCGACGGGCCTATCCGCACGCTCGATGAACTCGACGGAGTCCTCGGCCTGTAAGCGGCGGAGAAGGGCTCACGCATGGCGGTATCATCGGTGCGGTCCTCGACTGCATCCCGGACAGGGAAGGTATGCGCATGAAGCGCTACATCGTCATCGTCACCGGTGCATCGGGCGCGGCCTACGGGCTGCGACTGGTAGAGCAACTACTCGAGATTGGCGAAGTCACCCTCATCTTCACCAAGGCAGGCGCCCAGATGACCGCCCGCGAGCTTGGACTGGTGGTACCTGCCGAAGGTGGGCGTGGCGCGGTTCTCAGGTATCTTGAGCTTCCGGGGGACCTGCCATTGCGAGTCGTCGCGGATGACGATCTCTTCGACGCCGCAGCTTCGGGGTCGACGCGGGTTGAGGCGGTCGTGGTGGCGCCGGCCTCGATGGGCTTCGTCGGATCGCTCGCCAGCGGCCTCGCATCCGATCTCGCCGAGCGTGCCGCCGATGTCGCGCTCAAAGAGGGCCGCCGTCTGGTCGTCGTTCCCCGCGAGACGCCGCTTGGCCTGATACACCTGAGGAACCTGACCACGCTCGCCGAGGCGGGCGCGTCGATCGTGCCTGCGATGCCGGCCTTCTACCAACGGCCGGGCTCGGTGGATGACATGGTCAACTTCGTCGTCGGGAAGGTGCTTGACGTGCTCGGAGTGGATCACGATCTCCTGACGCGATGGCGCGGTTGACGCGGTGATCGGCACACGCGCTACCTGAACCTCGAGCCGGACTTGACGGTTATGGTCTGAGGGGAGCACAATCCACTATGACGGGTCATTCTCATCGCAGCACTAGTCACACCAGTAGTCGTAGCCGTCACAGAAGGAGTCGCATCATGACCGTCTCCGAAGCGCGCAAGCGCTACCCGCTCGTGCCCCGCGAGATCCTCAAGTGGGCAGTCGAGAACATCTCCGATCCTAAGGACCTCGAGCGCGGGCTGTTCCGCCTGGACCAGGCGAAGCGCATCCAGCTCAAGTACGGCGTCTAGGCCGGTTCCGTCGTATCAGGACCCGGGTCTGTCATCCCCGCCGGACCCGGAGGCCGCATGCGCCGGTCTCCCTCCCTCCGCCAGCGCACGGCCGAACGCAGAAGCGAAGGCCCGCTCCCTCACGGGAGCGGGCCTTCGGCATGCGCTTGGAGGCGACGCCCGGATTCGAACCGGGGATAAAGGCTTTGCAGGCCTCTGCCTTGCCACTTGGCGACGTCGCCCCGTACGCGGGACGCGGTCCCGCTTGTCAAAGAAGGTCGGCCTCGGGGCCCTTGAACCCACCGGCCGACCTTCGTAGTGTGCTGGAGCGGACGACCGGATTCGAACCGGCGACCCCAACCTTGGCAAGGTTGTGCTCTACCAACTGAGCCACGTCCGCGTGAAAGCGCAAGCGCTAGTCTAGCAACGGTGGACGAGGCGCGCAACACTTGATCACACTCACTTCAGCGCATGGCTCCGGACATTGGGAAGACGGGGTGGCGCGCGTAGCGCGACCTGTTACAATAGTCGCCGCTGCTGCGGCAGTCACATGGGCGCTTAGCTCAGGGGGAGAGCACTTCCTTGACGCGGAAGGGGTCAGAGGTTCAAATCCTCTAGCGCCCACCATGATCCGACAGGGTCCCGGGAAACCGGGACCCTTTCACGTTCCCGGTGTGTCCCCGTTCGTGGCGAACCGGTCCTGCGGCAGCGGGCTTTCCTCCGACACGATGAAGGTCGCGGCGCGCGGCAGGACCCGTGCCGAGAAGGGAGTGGTCGCGTGGAGGAGCTCGCCGTCGTACTCGAGCGGGAGCTTTGGGTCGGCGAAGACCTCGATGGAGGCCGCGGTGTGGATCTCGAGTCCGGGACGAGCCGGGTGGTCGCGCAGGCGGTCGAGGAGCGCCGCCCACACGGCGGGCAGGAGTCCCGCGGGTGATGTGGGCTTCAAGACGACGACCTCGAGCAGCCCGTCCTGCGCGTCGGCCCCGTGCGTGACGGCGATGTCGAACTGGATGCGCGCGAGATTCATGAGCAGCACCGCGATACCCTCGGTCTCGACGACGCGTCCGTCGAGGTTGAGGCGGAACTGCGAGACGGTCGGCACCAGACTCTGAATCGCTCCGATGATGTACGCGCCCTCTCCGAGGGTCGTCTTGAGCGGTCGCGCCGCCTCCATCAGCTGCGCGTCGAAGCCGGCTCCCGCCGCGATGGAGAACCCCTGCTTCCGGACGCCGTATCCGCTCCTCGGCGAGATTGAGAGTTCGCCGAGGTCGATGGTGACCGTGCGGCCCGAGATGGTGGCGAGCGCCAGCCCGGCCGGATCGAGCGGGATACCGAGGTTGCGGGCGATCAGATTGGCCGTGCCTGCGGGATAGGGGAGAACGGGGATGCCCGTGTCGCGCAGCGCGTATGCCACGGCCGAGACGGTGCCGTCGCCGCCGGCCGCAACCACGCGGGCGTACTCGCGGGCGTCGCGCAGCAGATGCTGGAGGTCCGCCCCCTCGTTCAGGAAGCGCAGTGTCACCTCGGCCCTATGCGAACCGAGCTCGCGCACGTACTCGTACAGTCCAGAGTCGCCGAAGCCCGATCGGAGGTTGGTCACGATGAGGATGTTCACGGCCGCCTCCTCGTCCCGCTGCTGGTGTTCGGCTACACTCGAACGGCGCCGTCGGCGCGGCTTGGACGATCGCCATCCCGGAGGTCAATTGTACATCTGCGACACGACTGCTCTCGATGCGGTGTTGCCGGCGCTGGCCTCGGCTGAGGCGATCGCCATCGACACCGAGTTCATGCGTGAGCGCACCTACTATGCCCGGCTGTGCCTCGTACAGGTGGCGATGCGCGATGACGTGTATCTGATCGACGCGATCGCGCTCGATGGCGAGCTCGGCCGCCTGGCGCCGATCCTCGCGGCGCCGAAGCCGCTCAAGGTCTTCCACGCAGGCTCCCAGGACATCGAGATACTCGGCCGGGCCACCGGCGTGACGCCCGCCCCCGTCTTCGACACGCAGGTGGCCGCCACGCTCGCGGGCTTCCCCACGCAGGTGGGCTACGCGCAGCTCGCGAAGGACCTGGTGGGCGTCACGATCGACAAGGCCGATACGTTCACGGACTGGTCGGTCCGGCCATTGTCGGACAACCAGCTCGTCTATGCCGCCGAGGACGTTCGGCACATGCTCGGCATGTATGAGAAGCTGCGCGAGCGTCTCGAGCGCGAGGGCCGGTTGGCCTGGCTTGCCGAGGACTTCGAGCGGCTCGCCGATCCGGCTACGTACGAGGTGGATCCGCTGCGGCAGTATCTGCGCGTGAAGCGGGCCTCGTCACTCGACCGCCGCGGCCTAGCGGTCCTGCGCGAGGTGGCGGCATGGCGCGAGACGGAGGCGCAGCGCCGCGACATGCCCAAACGCTGGCTCATCTCGGACGAGAGTCTCGTGGAGATCGCGCGCCGCCGGCCGACCTCGGTCGAGGCACTCAGCGGGATACGGGGTGTGAACGAGCGCGTCGCGTCGCGGCAAGGGAAGGGTCTCATCGATGCGGTGCGGCGCGGCGAGGCGGTCCCCGAGGAAGGGCTGCCGCGTCTACCGAAGCGAGCGCACATCCCGAGAGACGCCCAGCCGCTCGCCGACCTGCTGAACGCGGTCGTGCGCGTCCGGGCAGCCGAACACGGGGTGGCCCCGGCGCTCCTCGCGTCGCGCGGCGACCT
>JBASOJ010000102.1:0-11633 GCA_049658145.1 Coriobacteriia bacterium | reverse complement strand
CGCGGCGAAGAAGCGATGCCGGTCCATGGAGACACCCAGATGGAGTCGGGCGACGTCGTCATCGCATTCACCAACGTCGCGCACGAGCGTGCCCTCAAGAAGGCGCTGACGGGGGCGTAGGACGATGCCGAAGACCGACAGGATCGTCTTTCTCTCTCGCGCGGCGCGTGCGATCGTGACCGTAGCGCTTTATGTCGCATTCCTCGCAGCGCTCGCCCTCGCGGCGTCCTGGCTCTCCGTGCAGCTGACGCGATGATCCTCAGGCCGCAACTCGACGACCACAAGGTCATCGGCAAGTACACCGGCAAGGTCATCGTCGGTGTCGGCCTGCTGATGGTGGTCCCGCTGGTCGCGTCCATCGTCTTCGCTGAGTGGGACACGGTGCTCGACTTCGTCATCGGGATGTCCCTCTGTCTCATCGTCGGCCTGGGCCTGCAGGTCGCCTGCCGGACAAGCCACGACATGAAGTGGAGCCACGGTCTGGTGGTGGCGAGCGGTTCGTGGATCTTCGCCACGATCCTGGGTGCGGTACCCCACTGGCTCTCCGGTCACATGGGCAGCTTCCTGGACGCGATGTTCGATGTCATGAGCGGCTACACGACCACCGGTCTCTATCTCATGCAGGACCTCGATCACATCTCGGTCGGGCTCAACATGTGGCGCCACATGCTCACGTACGCGGGTGGCCAGGGGATCGTGGTGGTGGCACTGACCTTCCTGGTGAAGGGCACCTCGGGGGCGTTCAAGCTGTACGTCGGCGAGGCGAAGGACGAGCGGCTGCTGCCCAACGTGATCCAGACCGCCCGGGCGATCTGGCTGGTGAGTCTCACCTGGCTCGTGGCGGGCACCGTCGTGTTCACCGTGCTGAACTTCGCGATCGGCATGGAGCCAGTCCGGGCGGTGCTGCACGGCGTGTGGGTTTTCATGGGCGGGTGGAGCACGGGTGGTTTTGCGCCGCAGTCGTACAACACGATCTACTACCACTCCCTCATCTACGAGGCCGCTTCGATGGTTGTGTTCTTCGCGGGCTCGCTGAACTTCGCGCTGCACTGGGCGCTGTGGCGTGGCGATCGTTCGGAGATCAGGCGCAACATCGAGACGGTGAGCTTCGCCGTGACCGTCACCATACTCACGAGCGTGACGATGCTGTGGCTCGCCCGTAGCGGGGTCTATCCGGATACGATGGTGCTCTTCCGAAAGGCGTTCTACCACCTGCTCTCGGGTCATACGACGACCGGGTGGGGGACCATCTACTCCCGGGCGTTCGTGACGCAGTGGGGCACGGTCGGCATGGTGATGACGACCATAGCCATGGCCATCGGCGCTTCGGCATCTTCGACTGCCGGAGGCATCAAGGGTCTCCGGATCGGCCTGCTCACCAAGTCCTATCTCCAGGAGATCAAGCGGGCGATCTCACCGGAGACGGCCCTCACACATGTCAAGTACCACCACATCCGCGATCACATACTGGAGGACCGGGTCGTCCGAGGTGCCATGTCCGTGACCATCATGTACGTGAGCATGTATGGGCTCATGGCCATTCTCGGCATGCTCTACGGCTACCCGTTCGTGGAAGCGATGTTCGAGGGAGTCTCCGCCGCCGCGAACACGGGTCTTTCGTGCGGCGTGACGTCGCCGACGATGCCGACGGTGATGAAGGCGGTCTACATCGTTGCGATGTGGCTGGGTCGTCTCGAGTTCATGTCGGTGTTCGCCCTCGTCGGCCACCTGTACGCCATCGTGAGGGGGCGCTGATGCGGTCGCGGCTGTGGATAGCGATCGTCGTGGCCGTGGTCCTTGCGGTCATGGTGCCGATGCCCGCCCTCGCCCGGCCAGGTGAATCGGTGAGCAGCGGTGAGCTGGTCGAGCGTCCGAAGGACTTCGACGGCGATACGGTCATCTTCACCGGCGAGGCGATCGGTGAAGCCATGGTCCGGGGCGACATGGCGTGGCTTCACTTGAACGATGACGCGTACATGGAACACAACGTCGAAGACGGGGCAGATCTGGACGGCTACAACTCCGGGCATGCCGTCTGGATCGATGCCGACCTTGCCGCGCAGGTGACGTCGTTCGGGGACTATGACGACCAGGGCGACATCGTGACCGTGACCGGCGTGTTCAATGCGGCCTGCCTGGAGCATGGCGGCGACATGGACATCCATGCGGTGTCGCTCGAGATCCTCGAAGCCGGCCACCCTGTGGATGATCCCGTCTCGGGGGGTAAGGTCGCGTGGGCGATCGGCCTCGCGGCGCTGGCAGTGGGCGTGTTCTTCGTGGAGCGCGCCACGGGGCGGCGGTAGTCGAGCGGGAGCGTTTGCCCCCGGCTCGGAGGCTGTCCTACACTATGCAACGCGTGCGGGTGTAGCTCAGTGGTAGAGCATTGGCTTCCCAAGCCATGTGTCGCGAGTTCGAGTCTCGTCACCCGCTCCAGCAACACCGCAGGCAGGCGTGGTCGCATCCGACCGCGCCTGCTTCGTTTCGGGGCCAAACCGCGTGGGGCGTTCCGCGATGTCGCAGGCATGGCTAAGATGGGGAGAGCTGCGCCGAGGTGTGAGGGGAAGCCGTGCGCGATCCGGTCGAGGTCTACTTCAGTACCTTGCGCGACATCCACGCCTCAGGCGCGGGGGTGGCCGAGACGAGCTACTACGGCCCGCTCGCCGAGCTCCTGACGACCCTCGGCAGCAAGCTCAAGCCGAAGGTGACCGCCATCATCAACCTGCGCAACACGGGTGGCGGAATCCCGGACGGCGGTCTGTTCACGGCACCGCAGCTCAAGGGGTGGGAGCCCGGCGTCGACCCGCTGGCAGGTCAGCTTCCCGCGCGCGGCGCGATCGAAGTGAAGAGTCCTGCCGAGGACGCGTTCACGACCGCCGCCTCCGAACAGGTCGCTCGCTACGTGGACCGCTACGGGCTCGTGCTCGTCACCAACCTGCGCGACTTCGTGCTCGTGGGCCGGGCCGCCGATGGCACCGGTGTCCGAACACTGGAATCCCTGCGTCTTGCCGAGACCGAGGCCGGCTTCTGGACGCGCGTGCAGCAACCGCGCAAGTACGCCGACGACGCTGGCGAAGGCATCGAGGAGTTCCTGCGCCGCGTGCTCCTGCACAACGCACCGCTCTCCGACCCCAAGGACCTCGCCTGGTTCCTCGCAAGCTACGCGCGCACCGCGCGCCTGCGCCTGGAGCAGAAGCACGAACTTCCCGCGCTCGACGCGCTCCGCTCGCAGCTCGAAGACGCGCTCGGCCTCAAGTTCGAGGGCGACAAGGGCGACCACTTCTTCCGCTCCACGCTCGTGCAGACGCTCTTCTACGGCATGTTCGCTGCCTGGGTGCTCTGGGCGCGCGGGCGTGACCGGAACGAGCAGATCCCGTGGGAGAGCCGCTTCCAGTGGGAGACGGCCACGGCCACCCTCCATGTGCCGATGGTCTACGAGCTCTTCCGCCAGTTCGCCGACGTGAGACAGCTCGGACAGCTCGGCATCTCAGAAGTGCTCGAGTGGGCCGAAGAGGTGCTCTGGCGCATCGACCGCGCGGCGTTCTTTCAGAAGTTCGAGGAGCACCACGCGGTGCAGTACTTCTACGAGCCGTTCCTCGAGGCGTTCGACCCGGCGCTCCGCAAGGAGCTCGGCGTGTGGTACACGCCCGATGAGGTCGTGAAGTACATGGTGGCGCGGGTGGACTGGGCGCTCCGCGAAGAGCTCGGTATCAAAGATGGACTGGCCGACCCGAGCGTGGTGGTGCTCGATCCGTGCTGCGGCACCGGTGCGTACCTCGTGGAAGTGCTGCGCACGATCGACCGGACGCTCACCGCCAAGGGGGCCGACGCGCTCACCCGTAACGACGTGAAGCGTGCCGCGCTGGAGCGCGTGATCGGCTTCGAGATCATGCCGGCGCCGTTTGTGGTGGCGCACCTGCAGCTGGGAATCCTTCTCGCCGAGCTGGGCGTGCCGCTCAAGGACGCCGATGAGCGCGCCGCCATCTACCTCACCAACGCGCTCACCGGCTGGGGCGACGGTGGCATCACGCCGCCGAAAGAGAAGCGCGGGGTGGAGGGCCAGCTGCACTCGACGCTGCTGTTCCCGGAGTTCGCCGAGGAGCGCGACGCAGCCGACCGCATCAAGCGCGAGGAGAAGATCCTCGTGGTGATCGGCAATCCGCCATACAACGGGTATGCGGGCGTGGCCGTGGACGAGGAGCGGGCCCTCACTGATGTATATCGATCGGCCGAGCGGACTGCCCAGCCTCAAGGCAGGGGGTTCAATGACCTGTATGCGCGGTTCTTGCGTATCGCGGAGCGACAGGTGGCTGAGCGCTCGCAGCGTGGTGTCGTGTGCCTCATCACCAATTACTCGTGGCTGGACGGGTTGTCCTTCACGGGCATGCGCGAGCACTTCACTCAGGGGTTCAACCGTATCTGGATCGACAACCTCAACGGCGACAAGTACGCGACCGGGAAACTCACGCCAAGCGGAGACCCAGACCCGAGCGTGTTCTCCACGTCGCACAACAGGGAGGGCATTCAGGTCGGCACGGCGATTGCCTTGATGGTGCGGTCCGCCGCACAAGTTGAGTCCGTCATTGGCTACCGGGACTTGTGGGGCGCCGGGAAGCTGGGTGCCCTGAGCCAGGGAGCGACCAATCCAGCTGGCATTGCGTACGAGGGAGTAGTTCCGGAACCGGCGATTGGCGCGCCCTTCAAGCCGATGAGCGTCGCTCCTGGCTATGTGCGTTGGCCACGAATCACCGACCTCCTGACCTGGCGATCGCCCGGCGTGACAACGAGCCGTGATCAGGACCTGGTGAGCATCGACTTGGAGTCACTGGAAGTGAAGATCGGTGCGTACTTCGATGCAGAGCGCTCCCTGAACGAAGTCGCCGCGCTGGCACCTTCACTTGCCACCAGGACGGGTCGCTTCGATCCGCAGGCAACGCGCGCGGCATTGCTGCAGGCCGGAGCGAATCGTGGCACGTTCGTTCGGTACGCTTACCGGCCATTCGACGATCGATGGGTCTACTGGCACCCTGACACAAAGCTGCTTGATGAGAAGCGCGAAGCGTTGATGGAGGTTGTTGCGGCGGGAGCGTCACTATTCACATGCCGTCAGAAGGCGGAGCGGCAGATCGAGGGCTCCCCGTTCTATGTGACAGATGCGCTTCCGGACTGGCACCTAACTCGCCCAGGGAGTGTGTGCTTCCCGGGTCACCTTCCGTCTGCCGGACGGCTGCTCTCTCCCGAATCGATCATGACGCCCGGAGCCGCACGTTGGGCGGTGGATGTACTTGGGTGTGTGTCGGAGGGCGACGCAGACATGTGGCACCACATCATCGCAGTTGGGCACTCCCCCCTGTATCTGACGCAGAATTCCGATGCTATCCGACAAGACTGGCCCCGAGTACCGCTCCCAACGAGCCGAGAGGTGATGAGGCTTTCCGCTGGACTTGGACATCAAGTCGCGGAACTGCTCACATCACCCAACTGCCGCGGCGGAATCCAGATTGGGGTCTTGAGCACCCTGGATTGTGGGACTCTCGACCCTTCAACCGACCTTGCTGTCACTGCCCGCTGGGGTATCGCCGGCAGGGGCGGCATCACGATGCCGTCGACTGGCAAGCTCACCGAACGCCCCTACACCGACGGCGAGCGGCGGGCCATTGCGGAGCACGCGACCACGCTCGGCATGTCGGCGGAGCAAGCCATCGAGCTCCTCGGCGAGACCTGCTTCGACGTGTACCTCAACGACAAAGCGTACTGGCGCTGCGTGCCGTCGGCCGTCTGGCGCTACACGATCGGCGGCTACCAGGTGATCAAGAAGTGGCTGTCGTACCGCGAGCGCACGCTGCTCGGCCGCGACCTCAAGCCCGAGGAGGCGCGCTACGTCACCGAGATGGTGCGCCGCATCGCCGCGCTCGTGCTCATGCAGCCGGAGCTCGACGCCAACTACGAGCGCGTGAAGGCCGACGTGTGGGAGTGGGAACGTGGCTGACGGCGACGGCTGGGGCTGCGGCACGTGCGTGTGTTCTGTAGACTGCAGAACTGCGGGTTAGGCGTACCAGGGGGGTGCGATGGACGACGAGAAGTACAAGCGGAGCGTGAAACTGCTGTGTCCGACCTGCGGCGAAGACCAGTTCTCCTTCGAGGATGAGAGTGACGTTGCCCCTGTGACTTGTGTGAACTGCGGGCGGCAGATGAGCCGTGACGATCTGATACGTGAGAACTCGGAGCTCGTCGAACACAACGTGGCTGAAATGACCCAGGAAGTTGTCGCTGACTTCTCGAAGGCGCTCAACAAGTCACTGCGTGCGGCATTCAAAGGCAACAAGAACATCAGGTTCAAGTGATGCGGGTCTCACTTCAGATCGGCGATGTCTTTGCCGGCCTCGCCCTCGTTCTCTCAGTCATTGCGACTGTGACCACGGTTCGCTTCAACAGTCGGCAGAAGTCCTTGATTGAGAGCCAGGAGTTGTTGAATCAGCGGCTCCTGACGCGGGAGGAGAACGAGGCGCGGGCGGATCGCAGGGCAGACCTCGGGGCCAACTTGATCAAGCTTGGGAAATCCAACTGGCGCCTGAAGGTCTACAACAAGGGCAAGGCACCGGCGCGAGACGTCACGATCTCCTGCCCTGACGGCGACAACTTGCTCATCCAGTCGGACGTCAACTCGAAGTTCCCGCTCGAAGTCCTGGAGCCTATGCAGGGGGTCGAGTTGCACGCGGCGGTATACCTTGGCTCTAAGAGCAAGTACACCATCACCCTGCGATGGGCTGACGACTTCAGCGATTCGAATGAGAAGACGGTCTACCCGACACTGTAGCGTGATGCGGGACGCCTAACCCGGATGTCGAGCAGAAAGCGCGCCCGTGTGATGTAGACTCGGGCAGGGGAATCGGGCGGGACGCGCTTCAGCTCACGCCCAAAGACGTTAGACAAAGGGGTTAGACGGGGGCACCAGCACCACTGATGCCCCCGCCGGCACTCTATGAAGCCTGCTCCCAACGAGCAGCGAGGTCTACTGCCGCCGTCTGTATCGCCAACCGGAGACTATCATCGGCAGGCGTCTCGCGGTGGAGAACGCCTGTCCGAACATCCAGGACGGCCATCCCGCAGTCACCCGGCACCGCATCGCCCAGGCCTTCGCGCATGACGGTCGTCATGACCGCAGCCTCATCTGGCGAAATCGGAGATCCCTTCGCCAGGTGCAGCTTGACGATGAGGCGTTCCCCGCCGATCTCCAGCCCTACCTCGGGGTTCACCCGCACGCAGGCTTCCTCACAGCGCCAGTCGGTGGCGGCCACGGGGAAGCAACCGGTGATGTCGGCCGCGGCGACCCAACCGACGTAGTCGGTCATCGCCTCGCCAATCACATTGCGCTGCCGCGAGGACCGTTCCCGTTCTACGGCCGCCTCCAGGGACTCCGGCGGCAATCCCTGCTCATGCATGTGCACGATTGCCCTGATGAGGAACCGGTAGGGGTCATAGATCGGACGGTAGCCGGTCTCGAGAGCCTGTCTGTGGGTCGAGATGAGAGTTGGGCGCTGTACTGGCCTCACAACGTACTCAGCAAAGCGTCGTAGCGTGAACCGCTCGCGTGAGTTCATTCTGACTCCTTGCCGGGCCCTTCGAGGGCCCAAGCTTCGACTGCATAAGCACGAACAGACCGTGCCGCACGGTCGCCTTGGGCAACCTCCATTCTCTATGGGCGAGGAGTCAGGAGTGGCTGGAACCCCCTTGCTTCGAGAACAAGTGTTCTATTGACACAGGACTCGATAGCGGGTAGATAACCAGTTGAGCAAGCACTACCTGCGGCAGATCTCCAAGCCGTTCGGGCGACTGGCCCCGTGGGCAAACACGGGGCTTTTCGCATGTCCACAACCGTTAATAGTATACATAGGGCTGCATATTCCGCAATAGCTGTGCGGATGAACGGCTCCTGCTTTCTGATGAGCGGTTGGGCATGCCCCTTGTCTCACCCGGGCGTCGAGCAGAAAGCGCGCCTGTGTGAGGTAGACTCGGGCAGGGGAATTGGGCGGGGCGCGCTTCAGCCCACGCCGAAGATCGTCAGACGCAAGCGGCTCAAAGGGTAGGAGACGTGATGCCAAGGGGCTTGGCATACTACCGTCAATTGCCGTACGAGCGAGAGTGGCTCATGCGGGAGGAGGCGGGGCAGAAGTACTTCGTCGTTAGACTGAAGGATCTCCCCGCGGTCGCCGGCGATGGCATCTCTCGAGACGAGGCAGCCGACGATCTTCGCGAAGCATTTGACGAACTGGTCTCCGCTTGGCTGGAGTCGGGTCGCCCCGTTCCAGAACCCAGCCGTGCCTTCACGGTTTCGACCTCATTGGCCCAGGCGCCTCTGAAGGAGTGGCCAACTCCAGTCTCCGAACCCGAATCAACCCGCGATGCTACGGGCAATTGGGCCGACAGCGCGGTCGCATACTCCACCAACGTATTGGTCGAGTCGGTGGCCAGTGAGCCGCGTCTCGCCACAGACCTTCACACCGCCGTGGTGGGCTAGCTGCCCGTCTTCTGCTCCCAACTCGGCTGCAGGTGCCCTGGGTCAGAGCCGGCGAGTGACGCGCGGGGCTGGGGCGCCATCGAGGCCTGGACGTCGCGTCTGCCTGCGCTACACTCGACCTGTCGTCCGCTAGAGGCCAAGGAGTCAGATCATGCCCAAAGTCACTGCGATCTGCGGCTCTTTCCGCACCGGAAGCTACAACCAGATGCTCCTGGACACGCTTGTGGAGCGCGCGCCCGAGGGTCTGGAGATCGTCCAGGCGGATATCCGCGACTTCCCCGTGTTCAACCAGGACGATGAGTCGCACCAGCCACAGGCCGTCCTCGACGCCAAGGCCGTCATCCAGGACAGCGACTGCGTTCTGCTCGTGACGCCCGAGTACAACTTCGGCGTGCCTGGCGCCCTGAAGAACGCGATCGACTGCCTTTCGCGCCCGTACGGTGACCCTACGCTGAACGGGCGGCCGCTTGCCCTCGCCGGTGCGAGTTCGGGATACATGGGCACGATGCGCTGCCAACTCCAACTGCGGCAGAGCTGGCACTTCTTCAAGGCGCCGGTGTTCGCGGGGGCCGAACTCACGGTCGCGTTCGCGGACAAGGCGTTCGATGCCGAGGGGCGCCTGACGAACGAGAGCTACGTTGGGATGATCGATACCTATCTCGCCGGGCTGAAGAGCTGGCTCGATCGGAAGTGCGCATCGGTGGTCTGAGTCGTGCACGAGGACCGCAGGCGAGGTCGCGACTGCGTGGGCGGCGGTGGCGGGAGCGCGGTTATGCAGACTGCACAAGACCAAGTTAGGCCGATGCGCCTGGGGGGGCGGGACATGACGGTTCTTAGGGTTCTTCGGCGATGCTCGGCTCTTGTGATCGTCTGCCTCGCACTGGTTCAAGTCGGCTGCGCTGTACGTGGCACCAATCCAGACGTGTCGGTGGACGATCAGGCCGCGATATATGCTCTGGTCATCCGCGCAATCGCCTTTGAACTCCCAAGCGGTGAACTGCGACAGCCGCCGGGAGTCACCTATCTCGTTCGCGCTACGAACGATCGGACTGCGGAGCTCCGTCACCCTGAGCAGGCGGGAGGAGCTCTGTCACCTGAGGTGCAAGAGGGAGTGTTGGCGGCGCTGGCCGACCTCGAGTCGCCGCATGAGTGGGTGGACACATTCGGCACCGTCGCATGGGCGGACGGACACGTTGTGGGTGCTGGACAGATAGTCGAAGTTGGTCGCCTCGAGGAGTCGGGTCCGGGCACCTACAGCGTGGGCGCCTCGCTCACGTACGGGAACTCTGGGGCGTACGGAGAGACATACGTCGTGCGAAAGGTGGATGGTGAGTGGCAGATCGTCGGTGTTACCGGTCCCTCGGCGATCTCAATGCGCACTGGCCTGACCCGTACTTCCAGCCGACTCACGCACGCGCTAGGCTGAACTTGAAGCCGCTCGTTCGCGGCTGAAGTACCGAGACGTTAGACGCAGCGAAGTCATCGTGGGGGGGACATGAGCGAGCGGAACGGTGATCTAGTATCGACTGAGGTTCGCGCCCGGAAGGTTGTCTTCTACCTTGCGACGGAGAGCGACCTTCGCGCCGTCGACGAGAATCATCTGCTGGGCGGCATTTCGGTGACACTGGCAGCTGCATTCGCGGGCGGCCTACTCTCGGCCTTGCTGTCGCTCTCGACTGGCCCGGACCTCACCGCCCAGTCGGACCAGGTACTCGTCGTTCTCTGCGGTGTTCTTGGCGTGGCGTCAGCCATTTCTACGGCAGCAGCGGTCTACTTCTATATGCGCGCTCACAAGACGGTTAAGACTCTCCGCGAGTCGGGCCAGGTGCGATCAGTCACCGCTCCGGGAGCTGAGCCAGCGGACGAGTCGCAGCGTGCGGAGGTTCAGACTCCTTCCGGTTCGGGATTCGAGATTGTCAGTGGCAGGTACTGGACCCCCAATGCGAGCCTCGATGTGACAGCTGAGCTCGCTGCGCTGGTTCGCAATGGCAGGCTTGAGACAGTCGCCTCCAACGCCCTCGAAGGCGACCCAGATGAAGGAACAGTGAAGACGCTGACGATCCGGTATCGAATCTGGGGCGCGGTGATTGAGAAGGAGTTCCTAGAAGGAGAGCGCGTCTCGCTGCCGTAGACACCCTTAGCATCCGGCGGGTCCTGACCCGGGGATCAACTCGACTCGCTTCGCTCGCGAGTTATCCCCAAACACGTTGATATGAGATTGCCGGTCAACCCGCGATCGCTCACGGACCTCTTGACTTGCTCTTCGGTGCAAGCGGGCGCGCACATGGGAACGGCGCTCGACCATGCTGGTATCCGGATCCTCATCGACCGCATTCGCGCGCTGCCTCTCGCCGATGCGGTCCGCCTCAAGCTGATGCGGTGGGTTGAGATCACGATCGTAGATCTCGAGTAGCACACGAGACTGCAAGTAGCCCCATCCATCGGGCTATCGTGCCGCTCGTCGCTTGGAGTCTGGCGCGACCCAAGCTGGCGGCGTAGCGTGTCGAACACAAGTTCGACTGCCTCGGCCCCTCCGAAGCGCGACCTGAGGGGGAGCTATGAGGTTCGCACGACTCTATCTTGCAGCGGCCGTCGCGCTGATGCTGGCCGCGCACGCCTCGGCCGCGTGGGCGGTCGGCTGGTCGCTGCCGGTGAGCGGGGGCACGCCTACGCTCGGCTTCGGCGTGCAGTACGCGGGTGGGACGCACCGCGGGGTGGATCTTGAAGTTCCGGCGGGCGCCGACGTGGTCTCGCCGACTGGCGGCACCGTCACGTTCGCGGGCCGGATTCCGGCCGACGGCGGCGGGACGTGCGGGGCGGTCACCATCGAGCTGGCCGACGGGCATCGCGTGAGCCTGCTGCCGCTCGAGGGCGTGTGCGTCGCCACCGGGGACGGTGTCGACGCCGGTGATGCGCTGGGGTCATTGGCCGCAACGGGCGACGACTCATCCGCGTCGCCGCACCTGCATGTGGGGCTTCGGAGCGGTGAGCTCTACCTCGACCCGATGCCGTTCCTCCCGTGTTGCGGGGCGCCGGCCGCCGATCCGGCGCCGGAGGTGCCGCCCGTGACTGTACCGGACCCCCCGGCGGCAACCAGTGCGGGTGTGGCGGCGACAGC
>JBASOJ010000101.1:0-20464 GCA_049658145.1 Coriobacteriia bacterium | reverse complement strand
GCTGTCGCGTACGCCGCAGATCGCCGTGCCGTTGCGGTCCGGTGCCGACGCCCGTTCGGTGCTCGACGATGTGGGACGGCGGATGCGAGCGATGCGTCTGCGCGTCCGGGTAGGCGACGGCCGGCTTGCTGCCACCACCCCCCGGCTTGCACTACTTGGCAGTCCGGCCTTCCACTGGGCACTGGTCGCACTCTTCGTCATAGTCGCGGCCGGGCGCATGACGCGTGCCGAGGGGCTCATGGGCGTGCCGGTGGGATCTGAGCGGATCGATGCCGCCGAGTCGTACGGCACGCTCGACGAGGGCGCACTCCACGATTCGGACTTCACCGGGCTCACCATTCGCGTTACCGACATACGACGGAATCACGTGGTCGGGGGCGTTGACCGCGGCACCGCACCCCTCGTCGAGTTGTGGCGAGACGGCAAGCGGGTCGCCGGCCACCTTGTCTACCCGAACAGTCCACTGCGGTACGGGTCTCTACTCATCCACTCGAACGCGTACGGGCTGAACGCCCGTTTCACGTTGGTCGGCGCCGCGGAGGAACAGTCCACGGACGTCTTCTATGACTTCTCGGAAGAGTCGTTGGTAGCCGAGGCATTCAGTCCCCTGGTCGTCGCCATTGGCGAGGGTTCGGTCACTGTGGAGACGGGAATCCCGCTCGATCTCGAGGGTGACATCGCGCCCTGGATTATCCCGAGCGATCCGCGCGTGGAGTGGAGGCTGGCCGGCAACGGCGTCGAGACGACCGGTTCCGTAGGGCCCGGTGAGTCGATCGACCTCGGCGGTGGGGCCGCCCTGCGCCTCGAGGATGTCACCTACTATGCGCGCCTGTCTGTCGTGGACGACTGGTCCGTCTACCCGTTGTACGCCGTGCTGATCATCGCCGTGATCGGTCTCTCGCTTGCCCTGCTGTTGCCGCCGAAGACCGTCTGGGTCATGCTCGTCGAGAGCGACGGGGTAGTGTCGCTCAACGCGCGTACGCGCCAATCGCGCGCGGATCGCGTGTTCGCAGCCTCCGTGGAGTCGACCCTGCGCGCCGCCGCCGAAGGAAGGGACGAACGTCCGTGAACACCGAGATCATCGTCATGTGGGCCGCTGTGACCCTCTACGCGCTATCCGCCGTCGGCCTTATCGTCGGGTACGTCTTCCGCAAGCCGACCCTCGTGACCGCTTCGCTGTTCGTGGTGGCCGCCGGCCTCGCGGTGCACGCGGGGGCGATCGGTGTCCGGTGGGTGCGCGTCGGCCACGGACCGTACCTCGGCTTCTACGAGGTCGTGTCCTCGTTCGCGTTCGTCTCGGCCCTGGTCTTCCTGGTGCTGGCGTGGCGCAGCAAGGGCTTTCGGATCGTCGGAACGGTCCTCATGCCGCTGTCCTTCCTGGCGATGGGCGCGGCCATGATGGCGCCCACCGCCGACATGGACCTGACCGGCACGCTTGCGAGTTACTGGCTGGGCATCCATGTCGCATTCGCGAAGCTCGCGTATGGCTCGTTCATCACATCGTTTGCGTTCGCCGTGATGTACATCGCGCTGTCGAGGCGTCCCGGTGATCCCGAGGCATCCGAGTCGAAGCTCCTGCGTTTCGACGACCTCACCTTCAAGTTCCTCGCGGCCGGGTTCATCTTCCTCGGCATCATGATCGTCGCGGGAGCGATCTGGGCGAACGAGGCGTGGGGCCGCTACTGGGGATGGGACCCGATCGAGACCTGGTCGCTCATCTCGTGGTTCTGCTACGCGATCGCGATCCATCTGCGGGTGACGATGGGCTGGCGCGAGAAGCGATTCGCCTGGGCGGCGATCGTTCCACTCCCGGTCGTGCTCTTCGCGCTCCTCGGGGTTGCGATCGTGTACCAGTCGGTCCACGGGGCGTACCTGACCGGGACGTAGCGACGTCGCCGACACGCAGGCGAACTGCGGGGATACCGCACTCAGATGATTGAATCCCCGGGCCGTAAGCATGGCTACTACTCCCGGCGCACTCCATACTTGGAGCCATCTCGGCGACTTCGGCAGTGCAGTCGCGTGGGAGTCCCTCGAGATGGGCGACTACGTGACGATGGAGGAGAAGGCCGCGGCGCTCGTGGCCGACGATGCTGATGATCTGGCGTACCTCACCGCCCTCCTCGCATAGCCCCTCACCCGCGCATCCGCTACACTCGATAGCCGCAGCAATCCCGCCCGAAAGGCCGCATCCGCGTGAACGCACAGGCACCCAAAGGCACCGCCGATATGCTCCCTGACGTGGCTCGCGCCTGGGAGTACCTCCAGCGCACCGCTCAGGAGCTCTTCGCGCGCTACGGCTACGAGCCCATCTACACACCGCTCTTCGAGCACACCGACGTCTTCACGCGGGGTATCGGTGAGGCCACCGACATCGTCTCGAAAGAGATGTACACGTTCGAGGACAAGGGCGGTCGCTCCATCACCCTTCGGCCGGAGGGCACGGCGAGCGTGGTGCGCTCGGCACTTGAGCACAATCTCACCGCCAACGGCGCGCAGGCCAAGCTCTACTACGCCGGGCCGATGTTCCGCTACGAGCGCCCGCAGAAGGGCCGCATGCGGCAGTTCTGGCAGATCGGCATCGAGGTGCTCGGCGCCGCCGAGCCCACCGCCGACGCCGAAGTGATCACCGTGCTGTGGCGTTACTTCGAAGCGCTCGGCGTCCCGGCGGCGAGCATGCGTCTGCTGCTCAACTCCATGGGCGACCAGGCGTGCCGCCCGGCGTATCGCGACAAGGTCGCGTCGTTCATCCGCGAGCACTCGGCGGATCTGTGCGAGGAGTGCAACCGCCGCGCGGACACCAACCCACTGCGCGCATTCGACTGCAAGAACCCCGGCTGCGTAAGCGTGCTGGCTCAGGCGCCGCTGCTCCGCGACGAGCTCTGCGATGAATGCGCGGCCCACCACGCGGCTGTGAAGTCGCACTTGGACGCGCTCGGCATCCCGTACATCGAGGAGCCTAAGCTCGTGCGAGGGCTCGACTACTACACCCGCACGGTGTTCGAGATCCAGGTGGACGCCGGGCTCGGCTCGCAGAACGCGATCGGCGGGGGAGGGCGGTACGACCGCCTCATGGAGGAGTACGACGGTCCGCCCACGCCCGGCCTCGGCTTCGCGCTCGGCTTCGAGCGGACGCTGCTCGCACTCGAGGCTGCGGGCGTCAGCATTCCTGCACCGCCGCGTGCGGAGGTGTACGTGGCCAGGGTCGATGAGAGCGTGACTGGCGATGTGTTCGCGCTGGCGCAACGCCTGCGCGATGCGGGCGTCGCGGCCGAGCTCGACCACCAGGGACGCAGCCTGAAGTCCCAGTTCAAGCAGGCCGACCGGCTCGGTGCGCGCTTCGTGGCCGTCCTCGGCCCGGACGAGGTGGCCGCAGGTGAGTTCACGCTGCGGAATATGAGCACCAAAGACGAGACCCGCGTGGCGATCGCCTCCGCGGAGGCCGCGATCGCCGCTTCACTCGGCTAGAGGAGATACGATTCGATGTTCGATGCACGCTACTCGATGCGCACACACACCGCCGGTTCGCTGACTGCTGCGAACATCGGCGAGACCATCACCGTCGCCGGCTGGGTAGCCAAGCGCCGCGACCACGGGGGCCTCATCTTCATCGATCTCCGCGACCGTAGTGGGATCGTGCAGTGCACGTTCGATCCCGATGCGTCCGGTGCGGCATTCGGTACTGCCGAGCGCGTGCGTCCCGAGTGGGTCGTCAAGCTCACGGGCACCGTGCGCCGTCGTCCCGACGGCACCGAGAACCCGAACATGGCCACCGGCGAGGTGGAAGTGATCATCACCGGCGCCGAGGTGCTCAACTCAAGCGAGACGCCGCCCTTCGAGATCGAGGCCGGGATCGACACCGACGAGGTCACCCGGATGCGCTACCGCTACCTCGACATCCGGCGCCCCGAGGTACTTTCGGCGCTTGCGTTGCGCGACCGGGTCGTGCAACGCTTTCGCCGCTCGCTCGAAGCCCGCGGCTTCATGGAGGTCGAGACCCCGATACTCGGCAAGTCAACGCCCGAAGGCGCGCGCGACTTCATCGTGCCGAGCCGCATGAGCCCCGGCAAGTTCTACGCGCTCCCACAGTCCCCGCAGCTGTTCAAGCAGCTGTTCATGGTGGCGGGCATCGAGCGCTACTACCAGATCGCCCGCTGCTTCCGCGATGAGGACCTGCGCGCCGACCGCCAGCCGGAGTTCACGCAGGTGGACATCGAGATGTCGTTCGTGAGCGAGGACGACGTCCTTCAGATGATGGAGGACGTCATGCACGAGGTCATGAAGGAGGCGGGCGTCGATCTGCACGTGCCGCTGCGCCGGATGACGTACGCCGAGGCTATGGACCGCTTCGGCTCCGATCGCCCGGACACGCGCCTCGGCATGGAGCTGCACTGTCTCAAGAGCGTCTTCGCCGCGAGCGAGTTCAAGGTCTTCGCCGCCGCGCTCGCCTCCGGCGGTCGCGTGAAAGGGCTGAACGCGAAGGGCGCCGGTGACTGGAGCCGCGGAAAGATCGACGCCCTCAACCAGGTGGCGCTCGACGCGGGCGCCAAGGGCCTCGCGTGGGTTGCGTTCCCGACGGAGGGCGACGTGCGCTCGCCGATCGCCAAGTTCTTCTCCGCGGCCGAGATGGCGGGCCTCCGCGAGACGCTCGCCATCGAGCCGGGTGACCTTGCGCTGATGATCGCCGGCGAACACGGCCTCGCGAACGAGGTGCTCGGCGTGCTCCGACTCAAGATGGCCGACGAGCTGGAGATCGAGCGTGCCGGGTTCGACGCGCTGTGGGTCGTGGACTTCCCGATGTTCAAGTACGACGCCGAGGAGGACCGCTTCTCGGCGAACCATCACCCGTTCACCATGCCGCGGGCCGAAGACATCGACAAGATCGAGTCGGCGCCGCTCGCGGTCGGCTCGTACAGCTACGACCTCGTGATGAACGGCTACGAGATCGGTGGCGGCACCCTGCGTATCCACGATGCCGACCTGCAAATGCGCGTGCTTGCGCGCCTCGGTCATTCCGAGGAGGCCGCTCGCGAGCAGTTCGGATTCCTTCTGGAGGCCCTGTCCTTCGGCGCACCGCCCCACGGCGGCATCGCCCTCGGACTCGACCGGCTCATCATGCTGCTTACGGGAGCGAGCTCGATCCGTGATGTCATCGCGTTCCCGAAGACGTCGTCGGGCGCAGATCCGCTCACCGGCGCGCCGGACGTGGTCAGCCAACGTCAGCTTCGTGAGGTCCACCTCAAGACCGACTAGGGGAGAGCCGAACCGTGTCACCCTCCATTCTCTTCGCATCCGGCGTGGTCATCGTCGCGTCACTCGCGTTCGTGGCGCTGGGAACGGTGTACAAGTGGAATCTGGCGTCTCGTGGCTACAACCGGTGGACGCGGGTGACCGGCGTCGTCGCCGTGATCGCTCTTGCGCTCGCTGTCGCGTGGGGCCGCATCGCCGACCCGCTCATCGCCCTCGGTATCCTGGTCGGCGGTGCCGCGCTTGCCGCGGTCTTCGTGTGGGCGCACCGGCGGTTGAGCGCACGCGTCGAGCGAGAACTCGGCACGCCGGACGAGGCGCAGCCCGACGGTGGCGAGTGACCCGCGGGTGCATGCGCACGTTCCTGGTGCTACCATGATGGTGCCTTGCCTTGCGTGGCATCGGTGTCAGCGGTTGAGCCAACACTTCTTCATCGGGAGCTCTACATTTCGTGAGGGACTGGTAGCCCTTCGGGGAAGCACGAACTCACGGTGCGGGCACCCACCTGCTTAGGCAGGTTCACCCGGCCGACCACGCAGGGCGGGGTTCGGCTTGTCCCGAGCCAGTGGAGGATGCAGATGCGCAAGATCGTCGTAGCACTCGTCGTAGCACTGTTCTCACTCACGCTTGTCGGCTGTGGTGGAGGCGGGGAGGAAGCCGCCACCGAAGCGCCCGAAGCCACACCCGCCGCTCCAGCGGCGACGGTGGCCGAGGAGCCCGTCGTGGACAAGTCGGCAAACGACAACGACCTTGAGCCCGGGCCGTTCCCGTCGTTCACGACCACCGAGACGCCTGCCGTCTTTACCGAGAAGCTCGATCGCGGACAGCCCATGCTCATCCTGTTCCACGATGATGCGCAGCAGGTGACCGTGCAGACCCGCGCCGAGGTCGACGCCGTGATGAACGACTACCGCGGTCTGATCGATCTCGTCACCTTCGACGTCGGTGGCGACGCCAGCAATCCGGGCACGCTCGCGGCGGTCACCTACGCCAAGGAACTCGGCGCGGCCAGCACGCCGTACCTGCTCGTTGTTGACGGCGGCGGGTTCATCACCTGGCGGAGCAAGGGCTACACCGAACAGGGCAGTCTCAGGCGTGAGGTGGAGCGGGCCACCCGCTAACCGTGCGCGACCTCTTCGATGATGCGGCCGAGCAGCGCCTCGCAGCAGGCGCGCCGCTGGCTGCTCGCATGCGCCCCCGCACCCTGGAGGAATTCGTCGGCCAGGCCGATGCGCTGGGTCCCGGCACGGTACTCCGGACCGCGATCGAGCTTGATGCGCTCTCATCACTGATCTTCTACGGGCCGGCAGGCACCGGGAAGACCAGTCTCGCCCGCATCATCGCGGGCATCACCAACGCGTACGTGGCGGAGATCTCCGCAGTGAACGCGGGGGTCAAGGACGTGCGGACCGTCATCGACTCTGCGCGTGAGCGTCTCAAGATGACCGGGCGCCGTACCGTGCTCTTCATCGACGAGATCCACCGCTTCAACAAGTCGCAGCAGGACGCGCTCCTCCATGCGGTGGAGGATCGCCTGATCGTGCTTATCGGCGCCACCACGGAGAACCCGTTCTTCGAGGTGAACGCGCCGCTCATCAGCCGATCCCGCATCGTGGAATTCACGCCGCTCACTGATGATGACATCCGCGAGATCGTCAGCCGGGCCGTCGTCGATGCGGAGCGCGGCCTGGGCGGGTCGGTCACTCTTGCGGCCGATGCGCTCGATCTGATCGTGCAACTTGCAGGCGGCGACGCGCGCGTTGCCCTCACCACACTCGAACTCGCAGCCCAGCTCGCCACGTCGGAGGAGGGCGGCGAGGTCACGACCGGTCATGTCACGCGTGCGTCCGCGGTGCGCGCCATCCCGTACGACAAGACGGGCGATGTGCACTACGACGTCATCTCGGCGTTCATCAAGTCGGTGCGCGGCAGCGACCCCGACGCTGCGGTCTACTGGCTGGCACGCATGGTCCACGGCGGCGAGGACCCGAAGTTCATCGCGCGACGCATGATGATCCTCGCTTCGGAGGACATCGGCATGGCAGACCCGCAGGCACTACTCATGGCGCATGCCGCATTCAAGGCCGCCGAGTCCATCGGATGGCCCGAGGCGCGCATCGTCCTGTCGCACGTGGCGATCTACCTGGCTCTCGCGCCGAAGAGTAATGCCGCATACCTGGCGATCGACGAGGCCCTGCGCGACGTGCGCGAGGGGGAGGCACAGCTGGTTCCCGACCATCTGCGCGACCGGCATCGCCCTGGTGCCGACGAGTATCCGGCGTACAAGTACCCCCACGACTTCCCGGACGCGCGCGTGGAGCAGCAGTACCTGCCGGATGGACTTGCGGGCACCACGTACTACCGCCCGAGGGACGCCGCCGCCGAAGATGGCGCTGCGGGGACGGACGATCCGGCCGATAGGTCCTGAGTAGGCGCGTTTGCTACACTGAGCGGGTATCTTCGGCAGCGATCGCTAGGGGCAGACGGTGGACCTCGCAGGTGCGCTCGGCATCGCTCTTTCCATCATCACCATCGTGCTGGTACTCGCCGGCATCTACGCCGTCCGCGTGCTCGTTGTCGCGGTCCGGAGCCTGCTCGCGGCGGTCGAGGAGATCCGCAGCCGGCTCGTCCCGTTGCTGGACAAAGCCGATGTGACCGTTGATGCCGTGAACGCCGAACTACTTCGTCTCGATGCCATCGTGACGCAGGCCGAAGAGGTCGGCGACGCGGTATCCACAGCGAGTGACTTCATCCGCTCACCGGTCAACCGTACGGCCGAGGGACTCGCACGGCTGGCGCGTTCGTTCCGTAAGTGACGGGCAGCCGCTTCATGGTGCTCGCATCGAGGAGGACTCATGGGTAAGGACCGTGTCACGCTCACCGTACCGGCACGTGCGGAGTATGCCCGCACGGTCCGGATGACGGCTGCCGAGTTGGCCGCCCGCATCGGCATGTCCTACGACGAGGTCGATGACGTTCGCATCGGCGCCGAGGAGGCGTTCGTCTATGCCTGCGAGTGCGCGGGTGATCCCGCCGAGGTCACCTTCTCCTTCCTGGTAGAGGAGGGTGTCCTGAGTGCCGAGGTGCGGCCGTTGCCCGCATGTTGTGCGGTTGAAGGCGCACGCTCCGCATCCGAAGGCTACGCCGAGTTCATCCTGCGTTCCGTGTGCGACGAGTTCGAGGTCTGTCATGAGGAGGGCTCATGCATCTTGAAGCTCAGCCACCGTGCGGCGGTTCCGGAGGGTGACCTTGCCTAGGACCGCCAAGCGACAGGAACGGCGACTGGTGTGGGACAAGGCGCACACACGCGCGTTGTTCCTGCACTACCGAGAATTCGGCGACGAGGAGTCGCGCGACGAGCTCATCACGATGTACCTCAACTTGGTGAAGTACCTCGCGAGCCGGTTCCGCAACCGCGGCGAACCGATCGACGACCTCATCCAGGTCGGCACCATCGGGCTGATCAAGGCCATCGACCGCTTCGATACCGGTCGGGAGGTGGAGTTCACCACGTACGCGACGCCGACGATCGTTGGTGAGCTCAAGCGGTACTTCCGCGACAAGGGATGGGCCATCAAAGTCCCGCGTCGGCTTCAGGAGCTCTCGTTCCGCGTGAACCAGGCGGTGGACGCCCTCACGCAGAACCTCCAGCGTTCACCGACCATCATCGAGATCGCGGCGTACCTCGATGTCACCGCCGAAGACGTGCTTGCCGCGCTCGAGACGAGCGAGGCATACAACTTCGTGTCACTCGAGAGCGACCGCAACGTCGATGGCAGTGACTCGTTCAGCATCCTCGAGTACATCGGCGAGGACGACGCTCTGATGGCGCTGGTCGACGATCGCACGACGCTCTCCGAGGCGCTGAAGTTCCTGGCGCCACAGGAGCAGCGGGTGTTGTACCTGCGCTTCTTCCAGGGCCTCACGCAGACTGAGATCGCGACGACCCTCGGCATCTCGCAGATGCAGGTCTCGCGGCTGCTGCGCAAGACCCTGAAGGTGCTCCGGGAGCACATCGTCGTCGAGGAGGTCTAGGTGCCGAAGTCGCTCATCCACCACGAGCCGAGGGACCGCTGGGCGCATGTCTTCACGGTCACGTGGTCGCTTGTCGGTATCGGCATCCTGCTCGCCGCGGCCGGCTGGCTGCTCGGCCGTGTGTCGGCGGCGCTCGTGCCGTTCCTGTTGGCTGTCGTGATCGTCTTCATGTTCCGCAACCCGGTCGCGTACCTCGAGCGGCGGGGGATGAAGCGGGGCGCAGCGGTGGGGATCTGCTATCTCATCAGTTTCGCGGTGTTCGGCACCGTTCTCGGCTTCCTGGTTCCCGCAGTCGTCGATCAGGTCCGCGACTTCATCGTGGCGTTCCCCGACTACTACGAGAGGGCCAGCCAGATGGTTCTCGACCTGCAGAACCGGTACCAGGCGCTGATCGTTCCGCCGTGGATGGAAGACGCGCTCGCGAACCTGCAGGACACGATCACGAAGCAGTCCGCCGAGTGGTCGCAGGCACTTGCCAAGGAGATATTCAGCGTTGGCGGCTCCGCGCTCTCCATGCTCGCGACCGGCGTGATCGCCCTGGTCGCGGGCTTCTGGATTCTCAAGGACCTGCCCACGATCAACGCCGAGCTGCTCCTGCTCGCCGGCCCGGGTCGCCGGGAGGAAGCGAGCATCGTCACGAGCAAGGTCTCGCGCATCCTTGGCGGCTACCTGCGCGGGCAGCTCACTCTGTCGCTCGTGACCGGCACGATCGTGGCCATCGGCCTCACCATCATCGGTGTGCCGTACTCGCTCGTGATCGGCCTGCTTGCCGCCGTCCTGAACGTCATCCCGTGGATCGGTCCCACACTCACGGCGGTCATCGCCGGCATCGCGGCGGCTTTCGTGAGCCCGCTGCACATTCTCGGCGCAGTCGCTATCTGCCTGGGCGCCCAGCAGGTCACCGAGTACTTCATCCAGCCGCGGGTGATGTCCGAACAGGTCGACCTCCACCCGCTCCTGGTGATATTCTCGCTGCTTGCCGGTGGTACCCTGTTCGGGTTCGCAGGCCTCGTGCTGGCGATCCCCGTGGCGGCCATCGGCAAGGGCCTGTTCGTCTACTACTTCGAGAAGTACACAGATTCGAAACTTTCCACCGAAGACGGCGCGCTGTTCCGCGAGAAAGACGACGACGGGCCTGTGGAGTGCGAGTCCGCAACGGACGCGGGTACTGCAGGTTCTCGCGCCGGGGGCGATTCGTCGTCCGCCGGCGATGACGGGCCCGACGCGGTCTAGAGTCCCACGACACACCTGAGGAGAACGCCACTCGTGAAGTCCGCCGAGATCAGAGAGAGCTTCCTATCGTTCTTCGAGAGCAAGGGCTGCAAGCGCCTGCCCTCGTCGTCACTCGTTCCCGACGACCCGTCGCTGTTGCTCACCTCGGCCGGCATGGTGCAGTTCAAGCCGGTCTTCTTAGGCGCGCGCGACATCGGCGTGACGCGCGCCACCACGTGCCAGAAGTGCGCGCGCACCACCGACATCGACATCATCGGCACCACGGGCCGGCACCATAGCTTTTTCGAGATGCTCGGCAACTTCAGCTTCGGCGACTACTTCAAGAGCGAGGCATGCGCGTGGGCGTACGAGTACTCCACGAGAGTGCTCGGCATGGATCCCGGGCGGTTGTGGTTCTCGATCTACGAGGACGACGACGAGGCCGAAGGCATATGGCGCGATGAGGTAGGCGTGCCGGCCGACCACATCGTGCGGATGGGCGCGAAGGACAACTTCTGGAGTGCCGGCCCCACGGGCCCGTGCGGTCCGTGCTCGGAGCTCTACTATGATCAGGGCCCCGAGGTGGGCTGCGGTCTGGACACCTGCGCGCCCGGCTGTGACTGCGACCGGTATGTGGAGTACTGGAACCTCGTGTTCATGCAGTACGACCGCGCCGAGGACGGCACGCTCACCCCTCTGCCGAAGAAGAACATCGATACCGGCATGGGCCTCGAGCGCGTGGCCGCCATCATGCAGGGCGTTCACACCAACTTCGAGACCGACGACCTGCGCGCGCTCGTGGGGGTCGCCGAGGACATCACGGGCGCCACGCTCGGCACTGCTGCGAAGAGCGACGTGTCGCTGCGCATCCTCGCGGATCACGCGCGCGCGGTGGCGTTCCTGATCGCCGACGGCGTCCTGCCGAGCAACGAGGGTCGAGGCTACGTGCTCAGGCGTCTGCTGCGGCGAGCGATCCGCCACGGACGGCTTCTCGGTGTGGAGAAAACCTTCATGCTTCGGCTCATCGACGTCGTGATAGAGCGCTGGGGCACACCGTACCCCGAGCTCGTCGAGCATGCCGACCTCATCCGCGGGATCGTCGCCTCCGAGGAGGAGCGCTTCGGCACCACGCTGCGTCAGGGGCTCGCGTTCCTTGACGCCGCCATCGAGCGCACGAAGGCCGAGGGTGGCACCGTGCTGGATGGGGTGGGCGCCTTCACGCTGCACGACACCTACGGCTTCCCGTACGAGCTCACGTCCGAGATCGCGGCCGAGGCTGGCCTAGAGGTCGACGGCGACGCCTTCGCGACGGCGATGGAGGAGCAGCGCGAGCGCGGTCGGGCGGCTGTGAAGGACGAGTCATGGTCGAGCATCGGCAGTGCGTTCGACGGGATCGCGCGTGCGGGTGCGACGGAGTTCGTCGGCTACGCACGCGACGTGGCCGCGACGACCATCGTGGGCATCGTCGTGGACGGAGCCTCCGTCGATCGCGTGGAGGCCGGGACGGCCGCCGACATCGTTCTGGCGGCGACGCCGTTCTACGCCGAGCAGGGCGGCCAGGTGGGCGATACGGGCACGATCACGGCGGGTGGCGCCGTCTTCGCGGTCCGCGATACGCGCTTCCCGGTCCCCGGTGTGGCCGCGCACTCCGGCACCCTGGAGTCCGGCGCGCTCGTGGTGGGGGATGCCGTCACCGCGTCGATCGACGTGATGCGCCGCGAGCGCATCCGCCGCAACCACACGGCCACACACATCCTGCACTGGGCGCTTCGCCGCATCCTCGGCGAGCACGTCAGGCAGTCGGGGTCGCTCGTCGCCCCCGAGCGCCTGCGGTTCGACTTCACGCACTTCGAGGCGGTCTCAGCCGAGCAGCTGCGCCGTGTCGAGGAGATGGCGAACCACAAGATCATGGAGAACCATCCGGTACGCAACTACGAGACGTCGCTCGTCACGGCTCGCGAGATGGGCGTGACCGCGCTCTTCGGCGAGAAGTATGGCGAGATCGTTCGCGTGCTCGAGGTCGGCAACTTCAGCAAGGAGCTCTGTGGCGGTACACACGTGGGCCGCTCGAGCGAGATCGGGCTCGTGAAGATCACCTCCGAGGGCAGCGTGGGTGCGAACCTTCGCCGCATCGAAGCCGTCACGAGCTTCGACGCGCTCGCGTATCTTGAGCGTATGGAGGAGCAGCTTGCCGAGACCGCGGCGGCGCTTCGTGTAGGCACGTTTGATGTGGCCGACAGGGCCGCCGCACTCGTGAAGCGTGTGAAGGACCTCGAGGCGGCGGCGAAGAGCGGCCGCACTGGCGCGGCCTCGTTCGACCCGCAGGGTGTGCCGTCCTACACCACAACCCACTACCAGCTCGCCGTAGGCCATGTGCCGCCTATGAGCGCCGCTGAGTTGCGACATGCGGCGGACGCGATTCGGGAAGTACTCGGCGATGCGAGTGCGGTTGTCCTCGCTACGACAGATGTGGATAGCAAAGCACCGCTACTCACAGCCTCTGGTACGGCGGTTGCGGTGCAGGCGGGCTTCAACGCGGGAACGCTCATCCGCTCGATCGCGCCGCACATCAAGGGCGGCGGCGGCGGTCGGCCTGAGATGGCGCAGGCGGGCGGCAAGGACGCCGCCGGGATCGACGCGGCGCTCGCCGAGGCCCGACGCATCCTCGGAGTGGGGTAGCCGCCGTGCGTGCGCTCGGTCTCGATATCGGGTCCGTGCGTGTGGGCGTCGCGGTGTCCGACCCCGATGGCGCGGTAGCCTCGGCAGTCGCCGTTCTCGACGCGCGTGAGCTTGCGCGCGATAGCCGCTCACTCGCACGTATCGTCGAGGACTACGAAGCCGAGCAGCTGGTCGTCGGCCTCCCGCTCACGCTTTCGGGCGATGAGGGTCCGCAAGCCGCCGAGGTCCGCGGGGTCGCCGGGCGGCTCGCGGATGCACTCGGCCTTCCTGTGGCATACCAGGACGAGCGGAACTCGAGCGCCGAAGCCCGCCGCGCGATGCGGGCCGCGGGGTTGAGCGAGAGAGAGCAGCGGGGCTCGCTCGACAAGGTCGCAGCGGCGATCCTCCTCCAGACGTGGCTGGACGCGCGACGCGCCGGGGGGCAGACATGAGCCCGGACACGCATCCTTCGACCGAGCGCGGGATCAGGCGGCCTGACGTCCGCTCGCGCCGCCGTACGCTCGTCACCCTGGTCGCGGCCGTGCTCGCCATCGTGCTGGTGGTCGTTCCAGCCTACGCGGTCTGGCAGCTCTTCTTCGCCGACGAGTCCGGTGCCGAGCACGGGGTGGCCGTGCAACTCGAGATCCCCGCGGGAGCGTCGACGGGCGACATCGCCGGCATCCTATCCGACGCGGGCGTCATCGACAACGCCGCGATGTTCCGTTTGCGCGCCCGGTTCGATGGCATCGACGGTGAACTGCGTTCGGGCATCTACGACCTCACCACCGGGATGGCGTACGAGGACGTGCGCGATCGGCTGCTTGCTGGCCCGCCGATCGACTACGTCACGGTCACGATCCCCGAAGGGTTCACGGTCGAGCAGATCGCCGATCGTTTGCAGGAGCAGGCGGGCATCTCGCGTGAGGAGTTCCTCGAACTCGCGATGGGGAGGGCCGCTGACTTCTCGGCCGACCATCCCTACCTCGCCGACGCGTACGACGGCTCGCTCGAGGGCTACTTGTTCCCCAAGACGTACCGGATCGTGCGGGGCGCGGCAACCGCGGACGCGATCGGGATGATGCTCGACCAGTTCGATGCCGAGGTCGCGACCGTGGACTCCTCGTACGCGACCTCCCGAGGTCTCACGCTCCATCAGATGGTGACGCTCGCCTCGATGATCGAGCGCGAGGCGCGTCTCGCCGAAGAGCGTCCGCTCGTGAGCTCGGTGATCTACAACAGGCTGGCGATCGGCATGAACCTTGAGATCGACGCCACGATCGAGTACGTGATCAAGAAGAACCGTCCGCGGCTGCTCAACAGCGACCTCGCGGTTGAGAGTCCGTACAATACGTACAAGTACGCAGGTCTGCCGCCGGGTCCCATAGCGAGCCCCGGGCTTGCCTCGCTTGAGGCGGCAGCGGCACCCGCGCAGACCGAGTACATCTACTACGTCCTCACCGGGACTGATGGGTCGCACACATTCTGTGTCACCTACGAGGAATTCCTGGTGGCGAAGGAGAAGTCGAGAGAGGTGACCCCGTAAGCGCATGAGCCAGACCATCGAAGCTGCCATCAACATCGAGGGTGCTCGCAAGGCGTACAAGCCGGTCATCGGCGCGCCATCCCGTGAGGCCGTCCGTGACGTCTCGATCTCGGTCGCACCAGGCACGATCCACGGACTGCTCGGACCCAACGGCGCCGGCAAGACGACCACCATCAAGATGCTCCTCGGTCTCGTGCGTCCGACCGCCGGGACCTTCCGCATACTCGGCGAGGACTCGACGAAGCCCGCGGGTAGGCGTGCCGTGGGCTTCATGCCGGAGCAGCCGTACTTCCCTCAGCACCTCACCGCCGCGCACGCACTCAGGCTCTACGCGCAGCTCTCCGGCGTGCCGAAGGGTGACATCGCGGGACGCACGACCGCGCTTCTGGAGCGCGTCGGGCTCGCAGGCCGCGAACGCGCGACGCTCTCGACGTTCTCGCGAGGCATGCTGCAGCGGCTCGGCATCGCCCAGGCGCTCATCAACGAGCCGACCGTGGTTGTGCTCGATGAGCCGGCCTCGGGGCTCGACCCCGTGGGTCAGCGAGATATCCGCAATCTGATGCTCTCGCTTCGGGATGCGGGCGTGACCGTGCTGCTCTCCTCGCATCAGCTGTCCGAGGTCGAGACGGTCTGCGACGAGGTGACGATACTGAACGCGGGTCGTGTAGCCGCGAAGGGCGATCTCGATGCGCTCCTGGACATCGAGGGTCGCACGTCGATCCGTGCGCGCGGGCTCGGCGATGAACTGCCGCCCGCGCTGGCGCAGCTTGCGGGAAGCGTGGCGGCATCGGGGGGCGTCTGGGTGTTCTCGGTGGCCGACGAGGGCGTCCGCGCCGCGGTCGACGCCGTGGATGACGCGGGCGGTCGCGTCGAGGCCATCGCGCCGATGCGCGACTCGCTCGAGGACTACTTCGCCCGTCTGCTCGCCGAGACGGCGGGGGAGGTGGGTGCCCGATGATGCGGCGCATCTGGCCGATCGCCCTTGGTGTCGTCGCAGACAGCCTGCGGCGCAAGGTCGTGTACGTGGTGCTCGTGTTCGCCGCGCTGCTCGCGTTCGCGATCCCGTCACTCCCGGACTACGGGCTGGGGGTCGAGAGCGCGGTCTTCCGCGAGGTCGCCCTTGCGCTTGCGTTCGTGACGGCGCTCGTGGTCACGCTCTCGCTCGCAGCCAATCGCATCCCGGGCGAGCTCGAGCGGCGCACCGTCTACAACGTGGTCGCCAAGGGCGTGAGCCGCTGGGAGTACCTGGTGGGAACGTGGCTCGGTGTGTTCCTGGTGGCCGGCGGGGTGATGGTGGCGTTCACCGTGATCGAGCAGGTGATCGGGCTCATCACGTACGGCGAGTACATGTGGCTGCTGTGGGAGGGTGCGCTCGCGATCTGGCTCGAGATGGGGGTCGTCGCCGCTTTCGCAGTTGCGGTCTCCGCCGTCAGCGGCCCGGTCGTGGTTGTCACGGCCACGTTGGCCGCGCTGTTCATAGGGCACTCGCGGAGCACGCTCCTCGGCGGCGAGGGGGCGCTCGCCCTGCAGCCGTTCATGCCGTCGCTCGACGCGTTCAACGTTGTGAACCCCGTCGCGCACGGCAGTGGTGTGCCGCTGCTGTACCTGGCGAGCATGGTGGTCGTCTTCCTGGGGCTCGCCGGCCTCTCGCTGCTTCTCGGCGGCGTGCTGCTCTCGCGGAGGGACCTGTAGCATGGGCACCGGAGCCACACGCATCCGGTTGATAGCGGGCGTCGTGCTGGCGCTCGTCCTCGCGCTCGGCGGACAGGCGCTGGCCGACTCACTCGTGCCCGAGGCCTCCGGAGCGGATACCAATGCGGCCGTGGGCCGGGCAGCCTCGTCGTACCTGACGGGCATCCGGCGGTTCGGCGCCGCCGTGCTGTGGAACCGGCTGGATCCGATCATGCACGGCTACTACGAGGGTGTCTCGTTGACCAACCAGCGCTACATGCTCAGCACCATTGCCATGGTGGTGGCGCTCGACCCGGAGTTCACGCAGTCCTACTACACCGGCTCCTGGGTGCTCATCCAGAACGATCGGCTCGAAGACGGCGTGGCCATGGCGGAGCGGGGCGTGCGGGAGGTCCCCACGTCGGGCCTGCTGCTCACCAATCTCGCCCAGCTTCAGTATCTGTACGCCGAAGACCGGGATGGTGCCCTCGAGACCGCGATGGCCGGACTGGAGCCCGAGGTTGAATGGGAGAGCCTGTCCGACCAGTACAACGGTTATGCGGCCTTCAAGGATGTGTTCGTGGCCTTCGGCCGTGACGACCTGTACCAGCAGACGCTTGCCGAGATGGCGCGGCTGGATGCCGAGATCGACGCGAACCCCGACGAAGCGGCCCACGACCACGATCACGACAACGACGGAGTCCCCGACCACTAGGAGCGCCGAGCGCTGCTCAGCCCCGACCACTACTACACGAGCGTCCGCGCGATAGATCTGCAGGGGCTGCGCGCTGCCGGGGTGAGGGCGCTGCTGATCGATGTGGACAACACGGTCTCGCCACACCACTCTCCGGTGCTGATCCCCGAGATGCGTGAGTGGCTTGCGTCACTTCCGGAGGCAGGCTTCTCGGCGCGCCTGGTGTCGAACAACTGGCACGCCGATCTCGGCGAACGGGCTGCCGCACTCGGCGTCCCCGCCGTCGGCAAGGCGAAGAAGCCCCTGACCAGCGGTTTCAGACGGGCCGCGCGTGAACTCGGGGTCACGCCGAAGCAGTGCGCGGTCATCGGGGATCAGATCTTCACCGATATTCTCGGTGGCAACCTGTTCGGGGCGACCACTGTTCTGGTGCAGCCGCTCTCTCCGGCGGATCTGCCGCACACGCGTGTACTTCGGCGGCTCGAGCGGGTCATAATGAACGGACGGGCCCCCGAGGCCTGAGCGATCCACGCGGGGAGGCACATGCGCTTGGACATCAACGGACGCACACGGCCGACGGCGGTCATCGGCTGGCCGGTGGCCCAGTCGCTGTCGCCTGCCATGCACAACGCCGCGTACCAGGCGATGGGATTGAACTGGGCGTGCCTCCCGCTTGCCGTGCCCGATCAGCGGGCGCTCGTCGCGTTCGTCGAGGCCGCGCGCAGGCTTCCGTTCGTTGGCTTCAACGTCACCATGCCGTACAAGCAGGCCCTGGCCGAGTTGTGCGATGAGACGGCCACGCTCGCGCAGATGGCCGGCGCCGTCAACACGGTGCACTGCGTCGACGGCCAACTGATGGGCTACAACACCGATGGTCGCGGGATGCTCGAATCGTTGGCCGAGGATCTCGGCTTCGACGCGGCGGGTGCGTCCGTCGCCGTGATCGGCTCCGGCGGTGCAGCAGGCGCCGCGGTGACCGCGCTCATCCTCGCCAAGGCGGGGAGTCTGGCCCTCGTCAACCGCGACGTCGATCGCGCCGAGCAGCTGGTGGATCGCGTCAGGGATCGGCTGCGGGGCATGTCCGTGGGCGTCCATCAGTTGGGTGATGCCGCAGCGGATGCCGTGCGCTCGGCCGATCTGATCATCAACGCGACTCCAGTCGGCATGGGCGCCGAGGACCCGAGTCCAGTTCCCGCCGCCTGGTTGCGCGAAGGTCAGGTCGTGCTCGACATGGTCTATCGCCCCGGCGTTACGGCGCTCGTGCATGAGGCGACCGCCGCCGGCGCGCGCGCCGCGAGCGGTCTGGGCATGCTGGTCGCGCAGGGCGCGCTTGCCATCGATATCTGGGCGGGCGCGGACAGAGCGCAGGCCAAGGCGCCGCGCGATGTGATGCGCGCGGCTGCCGAGGCGGCGATGAGCCGGGTCGCCGTGCCCAGGGAGGACGGGTCGTGACCGCAGCCTCGGGAAAGCGCCTGGGTCGCGTCCTCGTCCAGTCCGGGCTCATCACGCAGGAACAACTCGACGTCGCCCTCGTCGAGCCGTCGGGACGCTCGCTGTGTGCGGTGCTCGTGGATGAGGGCATTGCTGACGACATGACGATCGCCCGCGCGATCGCCGAGAGCATGGGTCTTCCCTTCGTCGACATCGGCGGGGTGGAGATCGATCCCACCGCGACCACGCTCATCACGCTCGACCTCGCGCGTCGCCACACCTGTCTCCCGATACGGATCCAGGACGACGAACTTGTCGTGGCGATGTCCGACCCCGCGAACATCTTCGCGATCGACGACCTGCGGATCGTCACCGGATACGACATCCGTCCGGTGGTAGCACCCGAGAGCGACCTGCTCCAGGCCATCGACCGCTTCGCCACGATGCAGGAGAACGTCGACGAGATGGTCGGCGGTATCGAGACGGCGAGCCTGTCCGACGATGAAGGGGAGGATGTCAGCGACGAGGGCGAGGCACCGGTTGCCAAGATCCTCAATCACATCGTCACCGAGGCGATCCGGCAGGGCGCCGGCGACATCTACATCGAGCCGGGCGAGCGTGACATCAGGGTGCGCTATCGCATAGACGGTGTGTGCCAGGAGGTCATGCGCAGCCCGAAGAAGATCCACCGGCAGCTGCTCAGCCGCCTGAAGATCCAGTGCGCGATGGACATATCCGAACGACGCATTCCGCAGGACGGGCGTTTCGGCGTGATCCTCGATGGCAAGTCTGTCGACTTCCGTGTGGCCGTGCTGCCGACGGTCGAGGGCGAGATGGCGGTCATGCGTCTGTTGCGCAAGGACGCGATCATGATGTCCCTCGAGGACCTCGGCTTCCTGCAGCAGCCGATGGAGCGCATCGTGGAGGCGCTCGACCGACCGTACGGCGCATTGCTTGTAACGGGACCGACGGGTTCGGGCAAGTCCACCACGCTCTACGCGGCCATCAACAAGACCACGAAGCCCACCGTCAACCTGATCACGGTCGAGGACCCGGTCGAATACCGGCTGGAGGGCCTGTCGCAGGTGCAGGTACACGAGAAGGCGGGTCTGACGTTCCCGGCGGCGCTCCGGTCGATCCTGCGCCAGGACCCGGACGTCGTGATGATCGGTGAGATCCGCGACAAGGAGACGGCCACGATCGCCATCGAGGCTGCACTCACCGGCCACCTCGTGCTCTCGACGCTCCATACCAACGACGCGCCGTCGGCACTCACCCGGCTTACCGAGATGGGCGTGGAGCCGTTCCTGTCGGCCTCGGCGATCAACTGCGTGCTCGCACAGCGGCTCGCCCGGCGTCTGTGCAAAGAGTGCAGGGAGAAGTACACGCCCGACGAAGAGGCCCTGGAGCGTATCCGGTTCCCGTTCGAGCCCGGGCATCCGCCGCAGCTGTACCGCGCGGTGGGGTGCAATAAGTGCAACAACATCGGCTACAAGGGGCGGATGGGCGTTCACGAGGTCATGACGATGACCGAGGAGATCGAGCGCGCATGCGTCAACCATGCGTCGGGTGATGAGATAGCGCGCATAGCCATAGAGCAGGGGATGAAGACGCTCCGGGACGACGGATTCGAGAAGGTGCTCGCGGGCACCACCTCCATCGAGGAGATCATGCGCGTCGTCGTCTGACGCGTCCTACCTGCGATTTCGCGGTTGTTTCCCCCTACCCGACGTGAGAAACTGAAACCGTTCGGCCGAGGGTCGGGCAGTTCTTGCGTGCCTTGAGAACGGGGGCGGCCTACCTGTGCCGCGTCTGATGGAGTTGAGGTGACCATGGTAGACAAGGGCGTTGGCGACTACTTCATCACCGATACCGACGATGAGTCGTTCGAGGACGACGACCTGCTCGCCGCCCCGGTCGTGGTGCCTGTGACCCGGCAGCGCGCCGCGCCGGCACCGGTCGCCGCGCAACCC